>NZ_JBNJOH010000022.1:0-68007 GCF_050113735.1 Vibrio sp. TRT 2004
GCAATAAAACCAAAGGCAAAGAAATACCCCAATAAAAAGAAAGCCAGTCAGCTTAACTGACTGGCATTAGCCTATTGAGCTCGCTTTTTTCACCCTCTCGCCAATACGACCGCATAGCTGATACCTACTTGTTGATAACTTGCTAAGCAATGAAGTTTCTTGATGGTTCGTTTAAGAGACAAAATCACTGCAGCTGAATGTTTAAATTTTGGGACTGCTCGTGCAGTTTTGAAAATTGCTTCTAAATTATTGATGCGCATAACATATGCAACTCAATTTTCACGCTAAACTTGTTATTGATTCTTATCGAAAATAGTTAGAGGGATTTATGAAATCAACAATAGCGAAAGTAGTGGCGTTGTCGGCAGTAGCAATTAGCTTGTCCGGTTGTGTAGGCAGTAATGCGGTGACAGGAATATTGATGAAATTCAACGTTGAAGCGGTCGACAACCGCTATGCTAGGGGCGGACTCAATATGCTGCTAGCGCCAGTTTACGGTATCACGGTAGCAGCGGACTATTTAATCTTTAACTCTCTTGAGTTTTGGACTGGTAAGAACCCATTAAATGGCAAGCCGCACATTTTCGATACTAAGACTGAAACCATGATTGATATTAATGACAATCTTGATGATTCGTTAAAAGAAGCGCCTATCGCTCCAATTAGCCAATTCCGCACCATAGAACGTGGTCATATGCAGCCATTGGATTCGAATACCATTCAAATGGATATTACATACAATACCGGTGAGCGAGCGACTCTTATTGGGGTTAAAGAGGGCGAGAAAGTTTCTTACTTCATCGATGGAGAGTTAGTGGCTGAGACCAGCCTACAAGAGCTTGAAGACTATTTAGCAACTCAAGCCTAACGTGATGACCTCGGATATCTAGGCGTTTACGCTCTGGCATACATCCCCTCGTTGTTATCCAAAGCCACAGGCACTGCCTGTGGCTTTGTTTCGTCTATAGGGCTTTGTCTCTGAATTCAGCTTACGAGCGGACGCTAGCTAAATCGCACACCTTTTAAACGATAATCGTTCTCTTTAGTATCTGGGGTTCGCCAGACCACACCATCTACAGCATGAAGAGTTAAACCATGCCAATCTGGGTGTGGCGTTTTGTCATTCCATAATTTCTGCGTTTGAGTAAAAACGGACTTCATGACATCAGAACCTAGCCTTTGCCTTGCTTGGATTACTGCGCTTGGAGCAACAAACGGTTTTTTGCCAGGAAGAAGAATATCTAGCTTGGAGACAACTTTCTCCATAGATAAATGGCGATATAGGGACATCCCAACAACACTCCAAACCATCATCTCCATGGGCAATCTGCGTCTACGCATGGTTGTGATACCCGTGTCTTCCATACATTGAGCAATGAGTTCAGGAGAGAGAAGGTCAGATAAACCTGAGAGTTGCTCAACAGAGAATTGATGAACTTGGTTAAGTGCTTGTCTTAGAAACATAAAAAAATCCGAGTGTCTGGAATACACTCGGATTTTGACACCTTGAAAGGATCGTTCAACCGATCATTTAAGCCTTAACTGATCGGCATTAAGCATCAAGCTCGCTTTTAACTATCCGTTTTTAGTTTAAATTACAGCAATTCAACCGATTGTTGGGCTATCACGAATTCTTCGTTAGTTGGGATGACCATAGCCACTGCGTTTAGTATCTCTGACTTAGCAATAATGCCTGCTGCACCAAAGCGTGCGTCTTCGTTACCCTTCTCGTCTTCGATAAAACCAAGTAGGTTTAGGTTTTTCAGAATCTCACGGCGAATAGGAAGAGAGTTCTCACCAATGCCACCAGTAAAGATAATTGCATCTAAGTGGTTAAGCGGGATCAAGTATGAACCAATGTATTTTGCTACGCGGTAGGTAAATACTTCAAACGCAAGCTTGGCACCTTCGTGACCGTTTTCCATTGCTTCTAAAATGCCACGTGCATCGGATGTCAGGCCAGAGACACCTAGGAAACCTGATTTTTTGTTCAGAGTTTCGAATACTTTCTCTTGGCTCCAGCCCTTCTTCATTAGGAACTCAATGATACCTGGGTCAAGGTCACCTGAACGTGTGCCCATCATTAGGCCTGCTAGCGGTGTAAAGCCCATTGATGTATCCACTGATTGACCATTTTCAATCGCACATACAGACGCACCATTACCTAAGTGAACGGAGATAAAGCTTGCTTGTTCCACTGGTTTGTTAAGCATCTTAGCTGCTTCGCGGCTAACGAAGTAATGGCTCGTACCGTGGAATCCGTAACGACGAATACCGTACTCTTTGTATAGCTCGTTAGAGATTGCGCCAGTGAACGCTTTCTGTGGCATTGTTTGGTGGAAAGCCGTATCAAACACAGCAAACTGTGGCAAGCTTGGGAAAGCTTTCATCGATGCTTCGATTCCAAGCGCCCCAGCAGGGTTGTGGAGCGGAGCTAGGTCTGACAGGCTTTCAATTTCTGCTAGAACTTCGTCATCAATACGTACTGTCGAAGTGAATTTTTCGCCGCCGTGCACAATGCGGTGGCCAACGGCCACTAAGTCATTGCTGAACCCTAATGTATCTATTAGAGCAACGATACGATTAATCGCGTGTTGGTGGTGGTTGTCCGGTGCATCAATGGCTTCTTCGGTTTTTTCGCCATTGTACTTCCAGCTGATTACAGCTTCCGGCAAGCCAAAGCACTCGCCCAGACCGCTAACAATTGCTTCACCCGACAGAGAGTCGATAACGGCGAATTTTAATGAAGAGCTACCTGAGTTAATGACCAGCACAAATGTGTTCGACATGGATATGTTCCTGTTTCAGACTGATTGATGAAGCGTCACACTTCTATAGTTTTGTGGATCCTATTATTCAATATTTTTTGAATGTTTCAACTTTATTTATACATATTCAACAAAACAAACAAACTTTTGTTGATCTATCGCAAATGGCTATTTAATTTGAATACAAAAATTAATGTGTTTTTTTGTCAGTTTGGGATAATTATTCGTCATCCTGCTCTGTTTCACGGTATCGATTGCTATGTATATCTAAGGCTACTTGTCGCTGCTGGCTAGCCTTTGGCGAACAAACATAGTAAAACAGTGTCAAAGTAGAATTAGCCGTGCCTAACTCACTAAGGAAACACAATGAATATTGGTGCTGTATCAAAGCTAACTGGATTATCAAGCAAATCAATTCGTCTCTATGAAGATAAAGGGCTCATCACTGCTCCCCACAGAAGCGAGTCTGGCTATCGTGAGTATTCAGATCAGCATGTTCAGGAGCTCAATCTGATTTCTAGAGCGAAGAACGCTGGATTTTCTTTGATTGAATGTAAGGAATTGGTTCAGTTAGCGCACAACTCCAACCGCAAAAGCAGCGAAGTAAAGGCAAAAGCAAAAGAAAAACTGCACGAAGTGGAAATCAAGATTCGTGAACTCCAAGAGATCGAACGTCAACTTAAAAAGTGGGTGTCTGCATGTCCAGGCGACTCAGGCAGTAGCTGCCCTATTATCGAAGATCTCACCAAAGCTGAATAAACCTCGTACAACATTGATTGGGCTTAATAGTAGGTACACATACGGTACACATACGTTTGCCGCCAACTTCAACGATGTTAAACGGTGTTTCGTAAATACTTTCTAAGATCTCGGCCTGAATCACTTGCTCCACACTCCCCTGAGCGACAATTCGTCCTTTTTTGAGAGCGATGATGATGTCTGAGTAGCAAGCTGCAAAGTTAATGTCATGAATCACAACAACTACCGCCTTGTTCATTTCATGAGCCTGTCGTCTGATGTTCTTCATGATTTGCAATGAATGCTTGATGTCCAAATTATTGAGTGGTTCATCCAGGAAAACATAGTCCGTATCCTGTGCCATGACCATAGCAATAAATGACAATTAGCGTTGCCCACCACTCAGTTCATCCAGATACTTATGCTGAATGTCGCTTAAGTCGAGATACTCGATCGCTTTGTCGATAGTCAACGCGTCATCCTGATTTAGTTTACCTTGAGCGTGTTGTACCTCGACCATTTTCGCACTGGCACCAAATACAGTTAGGCTGGCTAGCAGCGCAACGGCAGACAATTTCATTGTTAGACTCCATAATTACAAATGCAATGCATTATCATTTATATTTGTAACCATGTACCGCTGATTTACGTTTTTTACATTTATCAAAGAATTGTAAGCTTGCACGCTGAGAGAAAAGTCAGGCTGATCAGTGAATCCCACTAACTCGACGCTAAAGTATCAAACTCGTCCTGTTGACCCAGGGACGGGTTAACCATCGCCAAATTCTTGGGCGATTTTTATAAATCGATCTTCTTGCTCTATAAAGGCATCAATTACCTGGGGATCAAAATGACTCCCTACCCCCTGCATGATGATATTTTTGGCGTCTTGATGAGTCATTGGCTCTTTATATACACGCCGACATCTCAACGCATCATAGACATCTGCTAGCGCCATCAAACGAGCGCTGAGTGGAATTTGTTCACCACTAAAGTGATTTGGGTACCCTGAACCATCCCACTTTTCGTGATGACCATAGGCGATCTCTTTGGCTACAGTGATCAAATCATTGCGGGCACCTGACAACTGCTCTGCCTTCTCCAAAGCTATCAGTCCCAGTGTCGTATGCCCTTTCATGATTTCGAACTCTTCATCGGTCAGTTTTCCCGGTTTGAGTAAAATCGAATCGACAATTCCTACCTTTCCAATATCGTGAAGTGGTGCTGCCTTGAAATAGGTATCAATCACCTTAGGTGTCAGCCATTCACTGTACTGGGATTTCTCAGCAAGTTTTTCAGCTAGGAGCTTTACGTAGTGCTGGGTACGCAAAATATGATTGCCTGTTTCAGGATCTCGAGTTTCAGCGAGGCTTGCGAGGGCAAAAACGACCGCATCCTGCATTCTGTCAAGTTCATAGGAGCGCTTGAGGACTTCTTTCTCTAGGTACCCATTTTGGCCGAGGAGAATATCTTTTGAGCGCTTATTTTGCAGATGAGTTCTCACCCGTGAGCGCAATAAAGGTATGCTGACGGGCTTATGAATGTAGTCAGCCGCCCCAAGTTCAAATCCTAGTTTTTCATCTTCAGGAGAGCTTTTTCCTGTAAGAAATATCACTGGAATATGACGTGTACTGTGATTACTGGTGATCGCTCGAATAACGTCATATCCAGTCATATTTGGCATAACGATATCGAGTAAAATCAGATCGATAGCGAAATTCTCAACGATATTAAGCGCCATCTCCCCACTCTTGGCCGCTTTTACATGGTAACTCCCTTTCAACCCTTGAGCCATAAACGCTAGGTTGTCAGCACAGTCATCAACGATCAGCACTGTGCAGTCACTCAGGTTTTCAGTGGCCATACGAAATTTCCCAAATCATTTTGTAAACTAGAATAACAATAGGTAAGCTTATAAATAACTATAGACAAGTCGTTGTTACTTGCACTGCTATCTACTCAGGGAAGGAAATTAATGCGTTCAATTCGCACACTATTTATGCTGCTCTTCCTAATAATGGGAGCCTGCGCTGTGGCCATGTCTGTGGTTACGGATAAAGTTTCAGAAATGCGTTTACAAAGTCACACCTATCTAAATGACTTACATCGCTTCTACCGACTTTCACAAGAACTCAAACAAAGCTCAGATCACCTTACAAAATTTGCCAGAGCGTACGCAGTGACAGGTGATGAGCGTTGGGAAGAAATGTTTAATCAAGTCCTTGCCGTACGCAATGGCGAAGCGGCGATGCCGATAGGCAATGAATATGAATACTGGGACTTAGTAGCAAATTCAACCGAGCCGTTCCCCTCAACCAGTGGGGGGCAAAGTACTCCACAGCTCACCAGATTGAGAGATTCTGGCATCACTGAGGCTGAATTTCTTGAGCTCAAAAGCGCTCTCTTGCTGTCAGATGGCTTAGTCAATCTTGAGCGTGAAGCCTTTCTAGCGGTTAAAGGGATAAAAATACTCGAACAAGGGCAAGAAATAGACACCGGAGTACCCGATCTTCAATACGCACAGTCATTGCTGTACAGCAAAAAATACTTTGCCGAAAAAGCCAAAATCATGCGAGCCGTAGGTTCTGCTCACAAAGCGATCGTTTACCGAATTGAAAACAGTATCAATAACTTCGACCGAAAAGCACTCGAATACCGGAATATGTATCTCACATTAATGACCATATTGCTGGCGTCGATCGCTCTTTCGTTCGCTTTGCTGTGGCACCTCTACATTAGTCCTGTCAGTCGTTTATTAAAAACGGTGGTTCATCAAGTCAAAGAGAAAAACTATGCCTTTACTATTACTCAAAAAGCCTATGCGGAACTGCAACATTTCATCGATAGTCTGAACGTCGTTTTTCATCATATAACAGAGCAACTCAATCAAAATACGCTATTCAAAGACTTCAATATTGTCCTGAGAACCAGTCAATCGACGCTCGACCTATGCCAAGAAGTGACCCAGTTTCTTCTCCATCAATTTCCAATTCAACAAATCGGTCTCTCCTTGTATCGAGATAATCAGTTAGTTCGAGTAGCAGGTGCTGGCTACGATGGAACACAAGCGAGCCATATTTCAGACACCAGTTCTACGGAGTTAAGCGTTCTTCTTTCCGGTAAGCCCTACAGCATGACAGCGCTGGCGGGCAAATACACCATGCCAGTCAGCGGTGGCAGCCTAGAACTCAATGAACTCTACTACTTCCCTCTTTGTGTTAACGAACAACCTGTCGCCTTACTCGAAGTCGGTACCATCAGTGAATTAAATGAAATCCAGTATCGGTGGCTAACTCAAATGCTCGATGATTTGGCCGTCAGCATCCAACTGAGCCAAAACATCGAACTACAGAGAAAAGCCGAACAAAAAGTACTGGAACAATCTCAGCTCAACCAAGAGATCTTAAATGCGACCCCCAACCCGATGTACTGCCTGTCCCCACAAGGCAAATACCTGACCGTCAACGCCAAGTTCAGCGAGTTATGTGGCTTGCCAATGCAAGATATTGTTGGCAAAACCCCCTTAGAAGTATTTAGCCAACAAGATGCCTCGCGGTGCTTTAACGATACGCATCAGGAATTATTTCTCCAGCAAGGAAGTAAAAACTACGAGTTATCTCTACTCGACCAACACCAACAGGAACGCGACATGCTCGTGTGCGAAGCGTCGTTCAGTAATAGCCAAGGCAAGGTGTCCGGAATTGTCGGCATCTTACTTGACCTAACTGAACGTAAGCAGATGGAAACCGAACTCCGTGACGCTAAAGAGACTGCCGATGCGATGAGCCGTGCTAAAGGTGAGTTTTTAGCGAATATGAGCCACGAGATACGTACACCAATGAACGGTATTTTGGGTATGGTTCACCTTGCACTGAATACTGAACTCGATCCCGCCCAGCAGAAATATTTAACTCGCATCAATGAATCTGCGAAAAACCTGATTGGCATAGTTAATGACATCCTCGATTTCTCGAAAATAGAAGTGGGTAAATTGAACATAGAGACCATCGACTTTAGTTTGGATGAGGTATTTGAAAACCTGATCAATGTTATATCGTTTAAAGCACAAGAGAAAAAAATCGAATTTCTACTCGATATTGACCCTCAAGTTCCCGTTGGTTTGATTGGCGACCCACTCCGAATAGGACAAGTGCTGGTAAACCTGTGTGGCAACGCCGTTAAATTTACCGAACAAGGCGAAGTGGTGGTGTCTGTACGTCGTGAATTAGTCACCGAACGCGAGGTGGTTCTTCATTTTGCGGTCAAGGATACTGGCATTGGCATCGACAAAGATAAAATCAACCACCTATTTGATGCGTTTTCTCAGGCGGATAGCAGCATCACTCGGCAGTTTGGCGGGACAGGTCTGGGGCTCAGTATCAGCAAACAACTGGTTGAGTTGATGGGTGGGCAATTGAGTGTCAGCAGTACTCCAAGTGTTGGTTCAACGTTCGCATTTACCATCACATGTGGCCTGCAAGAGGCCAAAATGCGTGATATATCCAAGCCTATCGCCGGACTGGCTGGTAAGCGAGCCTTAGTGGTTGATGATAACGACTCCGCCCGAAATATTTTAGTCACCTTGCTAAGTGCGATGCACTTCGAAGCCAAAGCGGTAAGTAACGGTTTTGAAGCGCTTGATGAAATGCGACAAAGCCAATTTGACCTACTATTCGTTGACTGGAACATGCCTGGTTTAAATGGCGTTGAACTTCTACAAACTGCGCAAAAAGAACGGCTACTCGAACGTTCAAAACGTTTCCTCGTCACCGCTTACGGTCGTGAAATTTCGTTAGACCAAACGACGTCAAAACTTATTGATTCTCTGATTGTAAAACCCGTCAATCCTTCCAACCTTCTCGATGCAATCATGAACAGTTTTGGCATTGAACAAGCCACTCGCAACCATCATGCTAATCAACTCGAAAAGCCCGTATTTGATGGACAAACCGTGCTATTAGTTGAGGATAACGAGGTAAATCAAGAAGTGGCTTTAGGTCTACTCAACGGTACTAATCTCAGTGTAGTGACCGCTGAAAATGGTCAACAAGCGATCGACATTCTTGAACAAAAAGCGGTGGACTTGGTTCTTATGGACATGCAGATGCCGGTCTTAGATGGTATCTCTGCCACTGAACAGATCAGACGCAATCCAAAATGGCAAAATCTCCCCATTATCGCCATGACCGCCAATGCCATGCAGAGTGATGTTAGACGCTGTATCGATGCAGGCATGAACTCTCATCTCGCTAAACCTATCAATGTGCACAACCTTTATCAAGCTCTGGTTCAATATCTGTCATCACAGCAACCGAACGATGAATTGTTACAAGAAGAAAAAAACGTCTCTCCCGCCGTTGATTCTGAACTGCCTAGCCTATCGGGCATCAACGTTGAGCAAGCCATTTATGATATTGGCGGTGACAAAGAGAGTTATTTTACCATTTTAGGTCGATTCTTAGAGATGCAAAACACAGAGTTATCTATCTTTAAAGAAGTCATTGACAAAGAAGATTGGGACATGGCGGCTCGAATGGCCCACTCGCTAAAAGGATCTTCGGCTAACTTAGGAGTCAAACTTGTCTCTCAACTTGCGGCTAATATGGAACGCCGCATCCGAGAACAAGATAAGTCTGCACTGGGCGAGCTGGAAGTGTGCGCAGAGTTGATTAAAAAGCTAAACGCTGAATTGGCACAGTGGCATGCAAATCGGACACCAAGCGAGGTGAAAACAGAGACCGATCCAATCGAACTCTACCAACGTTTGGTCAGCTTAGTGGAAGCGTATGATGTTGAGGCGCTGAGCATAGTTCAAGATACCCAGCAATTCGGGATTTGGACCGAAGAGCAGAAGCTTCAATTCATTGATGCTATTGAAGGATTTGAATTTGAATTGGCCAAACAGCTGCTTGACCAGTTCCCTAAACCATAACAAATAATGACAGGTAAAGAGCAGTAACCTTAAGTTATAAAACAACGTCAGTTGATTCATCGTAAAAAAGGGATCAATACAATGAACATTAACAATACAATGAAGCTGGTGTTTGGGGTCATCGCCTTAGGCATTATCATCAGTGTCATCACCGTTTTTCAGCTTAACGGCCTATTGCAGAAAGTGGATGATATGGCACAAGTTCGTTACCAGTCCTATCAAGCTGCTGATGAATTACGTCAAAGCTCTGATGACTTAACTCGTTTAGGCCGCACCTATGTCCTAACTGCTGATGATACCTACGAAAAAATGTATATGGACATTCTGGCTATCCGCAACGGCCAAAAACCACGCCCAGAAAATTATCACACAATCTATTGGGACTTAGTGTTGAGCTATGGACAGAAACCAAAACCTGACGGCCAGAGAATATCTCTGCAACAGATGATGGAAAATCTAGGCTTCACCCAATCTGAATTCAAGTTGTTAAAACAAGCACAGCAAAACTCAGATGCTCTGGTCAACATGGAAGTCAAAGCGATGAACGCGGTTAAAGGGCTGTATCCGGATAGCTCAGGCAACTATACCCAAAAGGGAGAGCCCGACTTAGCAATGGCCGCGGCACTTTTGCATAGTAAGGAATATCATCAAGAGAAAGCCAAGATCATGGCACCTATCGATACGTTTTTTCAAGAACTCGAAGCGCGAACCAATCGACAGTTTGAGATGGCAGCTCAAGAGGTTCAAACCACCGTTTTGATAGGTAATATTTCATTGATCGCTGTATTTGTTATCGCAATAATTGGCTATGTATTGGTCAATCGCCGCGTGGTAAAACCGATAGACCAAATGGCGACCTTATTGCAACAAGTCGATACCAACTCTGATCTCACCCTTCGTGTCGACGATAAGAGCAATAACGAACTCGGCATCATTGGGAACACGATTAACAAAGTCCTAGAGAGCTACGCGAAAACCATCAGCAAAATCAATCAAGTTAACGCCACTATTTCGACCATTTCGCAGTCGATTCAATCCATCACTCAACGCAACATTGATATGGCAGGCCAACAGAACCAAGAAATGGAGATGGCGGCGACAGCCATGGAAGAGATGACCGCGGCGTTATCCAATGTTGCCGAGAGCACCAATATGGCCGAACAGTATGCAGGGAGCGCGGAAAAAGAAGCATCGACGAGTAAAGAAGTGTTTGATAAGACATCCAATGAATTCACTCAACTAGAGGGAGAATTCACTAATACCTCACATATCATTCAACAACTTGCCGAAGAGTCAAATAATGTCGGGAATGTTCTGGACGTGATCAAGGCGATAGCCGAGCAGACAAACCTTCTGGCGCTCAATGCGGCAATCGAAGCGGCGCGCGCCGGTGAACAAGGACGAGGCTTTGCAGTGGTTGCCGATGAAGTTCGCTCCCTAGCCCAGCGAACCCAAGACTCGACGGGAGAAATCGAAAGCATCATCTCAACACTACAAGAGAAAGCCAAAGAGTCGACCGTCACGATTCACAGCAGTGCTGACAAGATGCAGTCGACACGCTCAAACATGAGCGTTGCCAATGAAGCCCTCTGTACTATTCAAGGCTCGGCGGCAGAAATACACAAGCTCAATACCTCCATTGCCGCCGCCACTGAAGAACAACTCGCCGTCAGTGGTGAAATATCTGGTAATTTGGCCAACATCAAAAACCTTTCGTCTGACATGAGCGAGGCAATCAACCAGCTACAACCGATTGTTGTCGACTTGCAGCAAAACGTCGAAGATCTGAATCAAGTGATAGCCCATATTCGCACTTGATTGCTCAACGATTTCTATTTTTAAAGGGCCCTGTGGGCCCTTTACTCATCAATCAAACCTTAAAAAAAGTCGATTGAGGAACGTCCGTTAGCGCTTTTTTTCGCAGGTTTAGACTCGGCCTTTTTCGCTTTATCTTTGTTTTTTGGCGTTTTTTTACTCTGGCTCTTTGGCTGAGACTTAAGTGGCTGCGGCACTTTTTCGACCTTAGCTGGCTTCTCTTGAGGTTCTGTTACAGGCGCATCACAGATCACGACATAGTATTCCTGATTGAATTCAAACAAATCACCGTCATACATCTTACGACGTTTGCGAGTTTCCAGCTCACCATTTACCGCAACATAACCTTCCGCTATCAAGTGCTTTGCTTCACCACCGCCACCAACAAGGTTAGCGATTTTAAACACTTTATACAGCTCAATTGGCTGTGACGATACTTCAATACCTATCGCTTCAATTTCGATTTCTTCGCCCTGCTCGTAATCCTGGCTCATACCATACCTTGCGGTCATTCACTAATAAAAATGAAAGTCTAATCTCTCAGCGGCGATAAATAAACTAAAGTTAACTATAGAAAGAACAACGCTAAGGTGATGTCGTCTTGAGATGGCTAATAATCGCTCTTTTAAGCAACGCCTGTTGGGCATACTATCCTCCTACTTCCGTAACTGTTTACGGCGATGACTCATACCCACCATACAGTTATTCGGTCGATGGTGAGCTTAGAGGAATCTACGTGGATATTCTATTAGCCGCTTTTGAGAGAATGCCGGAATATCGAATCAAAGTTTCACCCGTTCCTTGGAAAAGAGGGTTGAAGTTGTTAGAAACCGGAGAAGGGTTTGCGCTTTTTCCCCCTTACTACTACCCAGATCAACGCTTATACATCTCTCCTTACTCACACCCAATCCTTGACGAAGAAGTCGTGGTTTACTGTCAGCCAGATCGTGTAAAAGACCGGCAACTCAATGTCTGGCCTGATGATTACCTTGGTTTAACCGTCGGCGTAAACGATTCTTTCGCGTTAGGTGGAAATGAATTCTGACAACAGGTTAAAAAAGGAACCATTAAACTTATCGAAGCCAAAGGCAATCGCAACAATGTCCTCAATCTGTATAAGAATCGTATTGACTGTTACTTAAACGATCGGCTGTCAATTCTTTGGGAAGTCAAGTTGTTACGTGAAGAAGGCATCATTAGTTCCTCTTGGAAAATGCAATTAGGTAACTCTGTGAGTAGTGAACAAGGCTATGTTGGATTCACCAATCAATCGCCAGATAAATACCCTTACAAAGATGAATTTATTCAACAACTTAACACCATAATTACTTATCTCAAAGAGGATGGAACCATAGATGAGATCCTCGAAAAATATTTAGAGCTATAACGATTAATTGACTTAACTAACCCTGCCATGACAGTTTTTCCGTACTGGAAAGTGTCGCTTTCCCCCTTTTCCGTCAGTTATCTCTTACATTAGCACCATCGGATTTGGAGGCACGGAAGCATCATTGATTAGAATAACAGCGAGAAAGTAAAATGATGTCCTCAACTCATACGTTAGTGATTGATAGTCAACCAATTATGCGCGAAGCGCTATCTCAACTGCTTTACGAGACCATCCCAAATGTGCAGGTTTTGCAGGCACCTTCAGCAACGTTTGCAATACAGTTGGTCAGAAATCATAACATTAATATGGTGGTGCTTGATGTCGATCTTGAAGGCTCTGATGGATTCGAATTTGTAAGACGCGCACGAGCATATGGATACACTGGACGCATTTTATTTGTTTCGAGTAATAAGCATCCGATGTATTCAGAAACAGCAAAATTGTTAGGGGCTAATGGTTACGTCTCTAAATTAGAAAACACTCTGGTGCTCAAAGAGGCAGTACTAAGCGTATCACGTGGCCATTCTGTATTCAAAAAAACAGATAACCTTAAGAAGCGCAATACCACTTTGTCAAAGCGAGAAACTGTTGTATTCAATTATCTGATTAAAGGCTACAGCAACAAGAAGATCTCTGAAGTGCTGTCACTAAGCTCAAAAACCATCAGTACTTATAAGGCAAGAATTTTAGATAAATATAAGGTCGATTCCATTGTAGAGTTGATGCGAATTCAACAACACATCCATATCGACCTTAATGAAGCTAGAAAAGATGCTGCTTGACCTTAGACGCTAAGAGTTGATGGAGCGGATTACCATGGTTGACCAATTTGTAATTGGCAACCACTGACGGCGGATGCTTCATCTGCAAATGATCAGGGAGCGCAGTGACGCAATATTTTTCATGCAACTGAGTGTGGTTTGTATAAGGGAGTAATGTTGCGCACTCAGTACACTCAAGAACATCAAATAAACAGGTGATATTATCTACCGTCGCAAAGGTGTTGATTTCTATTCCCTGCTCTTCCAATGCTATGTTTGTCACCGCTTTGGTATCTTGCCAACCTTTCAGCTCCATCATGATATAAGGCATGCGCAGCTTTTCTTCTAATGACCTGTCGGCATAAGGCTTGGCACATATAATTGCCCCTTTGTATTTGCCTAAGTGATGCTGAAAAATCGTTTTGGTTAGCTCTTCGTTGAAGTACTGAACCCCGATATCCAACCGTTCATCAAGAATGTCGGTGATCGATGTTTCATTCCAAGTAGTGATATTGATCTTGGCCTTGGGAAAAATTTCCATCAGATCCAGCAACAAGGCTTTTCCCACTAATGACTGGCCTAGACTGGGTAAAGCTATCGAAATACTTTTATCGTATAAGGCAGGGTTAAACTCTTCACGCTGTACCGCCTCATCAATCATATCAAGACCTGCGGTAATCTTAGGCAGCAAATTGGTTGTATATTCGGTCGGCTCGAATGCAAACGCCCCTCTGACGAACAGCGGATCGCCTAGTTGCTCTCTGAGTTTGGCCAAATACTTGCTCACCGCACTTTCTGTTTTCCCCAGTTCTTTCGCAACCGGTTTCAATTGACGGTGTTTATCAAGCAGCGGAAGTACTTTAAGGAGATTAAGATCAAGCTGTGATTTCATAGTGTATCCAGTGCTCCAATGCAGACTCTTCGACCAAACTGCAATTAGGTCTCTATCTTGTATTTATCCGTCAGTATAGCGAGGAAAAATCATAAAAACAGCTACTTATGTCCTCTGCATAGCGCCTATTTGTAAAATAAAATGCGGTCTTTTCAGCCAACAAGCCTGCACTTTGTCATCACTAGCATGCAATCAATCAAACTGTCACTATTTTTTGGTTATGTTGCCAACGCAAGCCAACGTTTTTGATCTATTGACAATTATTGCGAGCCATCTGCTAGAGATTCATCTTAATTTCATGTATTACTGAAAATATGCGTAAGAAAGAAATTTTATAGAATATAGATTTGACCGAGCAATGGTCTTATAGGTAACTAAGCCACAAATGTCACAATCAATGAAAAGCATCAATCCGCGTCCTAGAATCACACTTGTCTCAGAGATTAGTGTCGAAACGGCTGAGTCAGATTCACATCAGCCGAGCATCCTAAGTGGTGCCGAGTTAGATGAATTGATGGATAATCATTTTCAACATGTGGTAGACGTTCTGAATGACGGTATTTTCTATATGTCTGATACCGAACATGTCTGCTTCTATAACCCATCATTTTACGCCCGATTTGGTGTTGAGTCAGGGCATACCTGCCTACAAACTTGGCTTGATCTTGTCCATCCCCTCGACAAAGTCGCCTTGTCTGAACGCGTCGACGAGCATATTCAAGAAGATGAGTCTCGTGTCACCGTCGAATATCGAGTGCGCTGTACTAACGGTCAATACACATGGCTGGAAGGTACCGCCATCACCAAAACGGTAAAAGGGCATCGCTTTATGATTGGTTGCCACAAAGACATTTCCGACAGAAAACTCATGGAAACGTATGTGCAGCAATCTTCCTTGCGTGATGGGCCTACAGGACTGTCCAACGAGCAAAAGCTTGCTCTTGACCTTGAAAACATCAAGGGAGTCACAACGCAGTCACACCACCTTGTTTATATTCAAGCAGGCAATGCTCGATCAGACCAAACGCTTTATGGTTCGCAGATAATGCGCAATCTACTTTCTCACTTAACGATGATTTTAGGTGAGTTCCCAGACCAATTTGTCGATATATACCGGATTCAATCACACGACTTTGCCATTCTGGTGCAGGGTAAGTACGACAACAGTGAGCTAAAAGAACTTGCTCAGCGGATGTGTCAAGCCTATCAAGACTCAGTGAAAGCCATCGATTTCCTATACACGACCGACATTAGCATCGGCATCTACCCCAATATTTGTGATAAGTTAGCCGTCGATGAGTTGGTCAAAATTGCTGCAAAAACCAGTCAATACGCAGCGACTAAGCGTGACAACTACATTCGTATTTATGCCGGAAACACCAAAAATCAGGTTGACCGGCATTTTTATATCGAGCAAGAACTTGGCAACGCAATCAAAAAGCGCAAGCTGTCCGTCAAATTCCAACCGATCATTTGTGCTAAACACAATGTCGTTGCAAGCTTTGAAAGCTTAGTACGCTGGAAAAGCGGCCAGCACGGTGAAATTTATCCTGACGAGTTCATTAGTGTGGCTGAACGAAAAGGCTTAATTAGTGAGCTGGGCTATTTGGTATTTGACGAGGCGTGTCGCTTCATCAACCAATACCAGCAGACCCACACAGAGTCGATTAAAGTCAACGTCAATGTCTCTGTTTTGCAGTTACTTAGCCAGCAATTTCCAGACGAACTCAAACAGTTAATCGATAAACACAATGTTTCCGCAAGCTCCATTGTACTTGAGTTAACAGAAACCATCATACTGGACGACAATAAAAGTGCGATTGCCCAGCTACATCGCCTCAATGGCTTAGGCTTTCAGTTATCGCTTGATGATTTTGGCGCCGGCTATAGTTCATTAAACAGCTTTTTCGATTTGCCTCTGTCGCAAATCAAAATCGATAAATCCATTGCATGGCGTTCAATGGAAAACCCCGTCACCTTTGAGTACCTCTCTTTCATCACTAAGCTCTGTACCACTTACAATATCGATATCGTGATAGAAGGTATTGAAAATGCCGCGATGCAAAAGGTCTTCACCGATATGGGCGCTTCCTATTTACAAGGCTATTGGTTTTCAAAACCCCTCTCTATCGCCAGCGCTAGCCACTATACGACCGTCTAATCGAACGTCTCAGCTATGAGATATATTCACTCAAATCATAATTCAATTTGACTAATCAACTTTAGTTGTAGAAAATCTCACCGTTTTAATAATGAGATGTTCCATTGCCTCGCTGGATCGCGATTTACTGGCAGCGACGTGTTACGAAGCTCAGCTTCGAGTTCATGGATAGACATACACGGAGTCCGATGTTTTTACATCGAGCTCTCAGGACACAGAGATATCAAATTCATTGTTTCTGGAGTAATAAGTGTCTAATTCGATTCGTACTTTGTTCAGTGCAGCTCTATCTGCATCTTTAATGTTTTCGCCAATCGCTTCTGCTGCAAGCAATAGCGCGCTATGGTTTGAGCACACAGATATTCAACTACCAGCTCGCACTTCAGTCGCGCAGCTGGAAAACGGCCTACGTTACATCATCCTACCGACCACCAAGACCAGCGATGAAGTGTCGATTCGCGTACGAGTGGGATCTGGGGTTGCACAAGAGCCGGCCGACTACCCACTAGCAAGAATTACCGCACTGAACTCAATTTCAGGTACAGACTGGCTTGCAACCTCTGGTTATCAGCAAACGGTATTCAGCCTAGATCTTGCTCATGGCACCGATGCAGACATTGGTCGTGCGCTTGACCTGATTCGCTCTGGGTTAACAACACAGATCCAAACATCACAAGTTTCAGAATTACTGGTGAAAGGTCAATCATCGCTAACAGATATTGACCAAATTATCGCAGCAAAACAGTTACAGCCGTTGGCGGTTGATCAGCACTGGTCAGCACTCGATGCGGAAACTTTGGCCGATACCCCTCTCTCCTCAGTGCATGATTTTCAAGCTCAACAATATATACCGCAGAACATTACTGTGGTCATTGCCGGTGCGGTTAGCCCTCGCTCAGCAGCGAATCTGATTGACAAAAGTTTCGCAGACTGGAAAGCAAACAAGAGCGCATCAACTCACTCTCTAGCTGCCTTTACCACCACGCCAGTCACGGCTCAGTCTGTCGCCAATGATTCCTCAGTATCAATCAGCAGCTTGAAGTCGGTTCATAACCAAACAGACAGCAAAGCGTTAAGAAAAGATATGCTGATTGCAACCTTAGCCAATAAGTTGCTTGAACAACGTATTGAGAATGCATTGCAACAGCAGCACTCATTAGCCAAAGTTGTGGTTGATAATCAGCTTGTATTTAACCATAAGCTGCTCTCTCAAATTCGATTAACGGATCTAGACGTTAATGAACGCAGCAAGGCACAACAAATCGTACAAGCAGAAATTAAACGTGCCATTGCCAGTGGTTTTACTCAGACCGAGTATGAAATGGTGGTAAGCCAAGTTCGTGAACAGCTACAGCGTAAAACTCGTCGACAAAATGCAGATTACACCGCGCAACAAGCTGATCGTCTGATCGAAGCAGTCAACTCTGGCTCAGTCTATACGGCACCGTCATACGATCTTGATCTGCTCAACTTCCATGTAGCTCATCTCAACGAGTTGGATGTGAGTAAAGAGCTGGCAAAAATCTGGTCTCAAGATGATGCTGTGATTCTTTAATCACAATTGCCCAATTGATGAACAAAGCCGCCAATTATGGCGGCTTTTTGCTACCAGCTTATCTAGGGAAATTCATAAACTCGACAACTCAACTAGATGGCGGGTGTATTCCTGTTGTGGATGACTAAATAGAGCCTGCGTCTCTCCTTGCTCCACCACGAGTCCTTGCTTCATCACAATGGTGTAGTGACACAAAGATTTCACGACATTGAGATCATGGCTAATAAACAGGTAGGTCAGATGATATTTTTCTTGCAGAGATTTTAACAGATCAAGCACCTGAGCTTGTACCGTTCGATCCAGTGAAGAGGTCGGTTCATCAAGTAAAATAAACTCTGGCTTCAAAATCAGCGCGCGTGCAATCGCAATACGTTGACGTTGACCCCCCGAAAATTCATTGGGATAACGGTGACGAGTTTCAGGATCAAGATCCACCTCTCTCATCACTTCGCATATCAAGGCATCAATTTCTGATTCGTCATATTGCTGATGAACTCGTAAGCCTTCACCAATAACTTGAGCAACCGACATCCTTGGGTTGAGCGCAGAAAACGGGTCTTGGAAAACCACTTGCATTTTACTGCGGTAAGGGAGCATACCTTTACGATCCAAACCTTGTAATTCGCACCCTTGATAAGAGATTGAACCTTCAGATTTTATCAGCTTTAGGATTGCCATTCCTGTGGTCGATTTACCCGAGCCGCTCTCCCCAACAAGTCCAATAGAATAGCCCTTTTTAAGGGTAAAATTCATATCGGTGACAGCTTTAATATGTGAAACCACCCGTTTAAAAATGCCACCAGTGAGTGGAAACCAAACCCGCAACGATTTGACGTTCAATAGAGGCTCTGCGTTGTCGTCAACGTTTACCGGCAAACCTCTCGGGTCAGAGTTAATCAGTGTCTGAGTGTATGGGTGCTCTGGGGCACTAAATACCTGTTGGCACTCCCCGACCTCAACCAATGCGCCATCTTGCATCACAGCCACTCTGTCTGCAATTCGCTTTACAATGCTGAGGTCATGAGTGATAAACAACATCGCCATCCCTAACTCTTGCTGGAGCTCTTTCAGCAAATCGAGTATCTGAGCTTGGACGGAAACATCCAGCGCGGTTGTTGGCTCGTCGGCAATGAGCAGTTCAGGTTCATTGATTAGCGCCATTGCAATCATCACTCGCTGACGTTCACCGCCAGAGAGCTCGTGCGGATAGGACAAAATCTTTTGCTCTGGATGGCGTATTCCTACTTTTTCTAGCCATTCAATCGCCAGCGGTTCTGCGTGACGGGTTCTCATCCCACGGTGGATTGAGAGGGTTTCGACTAGCTGCTTACCAATTTTATGCAGCGGATTTAGCGATACCATTGGTTCTTGAAAGATCATGCCAATGCGCCCACCACGAATGCCTCTAAGTTCACGTTCAGAACACGAGAGAATATCGACACCATTAAAGTCAATTGAGCCATTAAGGTAATGAGATGAGCCTTTAGGCAGCAGCTTTAACACTGAGTTGGCGGTCACCGACTTGCCGGAACCACTCTCACCCACCAGCGCCAATGTTTCCCCTTTACGGATAGATAAAGAGACATCGTGAGTCACTTGCTGAATGCTATTTTTTTGCCCAAAGCCCACCGACAGATTCTCAATGGTGAGTACCGTTTGATTCATGGTTACCTTCCTTGATGGTGAGGGTCAAAGGCATCACGTACTGCTTCGCCAATGAAAACAAGCAGGGTTAGCATCACAGACAATACAAAGAATGCAGAAAAGCCAAGCCACGGCGCTTGCAGGTTTGCCTTACCCTGTGCAAGCAGCTCCCCCAGCGAAGGAGAGCCTGCCGGTAACCCAAATCCCAAAAAATCGAGCGAGGTGAGTGTCGTGACTGAACCAGAAAGAATAAACGGCATCATGGTTAGCGAGGCGACCATAGCATTGGGTAACATATGACGGAGCATGATACGTTTATCATCGACACCCATCGCCTGCGCAGCGCGAACATAATCAAAATTGCGGCAACGCAGAAACTCCGCCCTCACGACACCAACCAAACTCATCCAACTGAAAGCCACCATGATGCCTAACAACCACCAGAAATTCGGTTCAACAAAGCTTGAGAGAATAATCAGTAGAAATAAGGTCGGCATGCCTGACCAAACTTCGATAAAACGTTGACCAAATAGGTCGAGCCAACCGCCGTAATATCCCTGAGTTGCCCCGACCGCAACACCAATGATGCTTGAAACGATCGTTAATACAAATCCAAACAACACCGAAATGCGAAAGCCATATATCACACGCGCAAGGACATCTCGTCCTTTGTCATCGGTTCCAAGCCAGTTAACGCTATCAGGTGCTGAAGGCACACTACCATCAATATTGAAATTGATAGTATCGTAGCTAAATCGAATCAACGGCCAGACAATATAGCCATTATCCTCAATCAATTCGATCACATAGGGGTCGGTATAATCGGCTTCGGTTTCAAACTCTCCGCCAAATTCAGTTTCAGCATATTGATTGACGATCGGCAAATACCACTGGTTGTTGTACTCCACCAGCAAGGGCTTGTCATTGGCAATGACTTCAGCCAATAAGCTGATCACAAATAGCGCTGTGAATATCCACATCGACCAGAAGCCACGTTTATTGGCCTTAAATCTTTGCCATCGCGCCTGATTTAGCGGGTTCTTACTACGACGAAACATCAACGTGCCTCAAAATCAATTCGTGGGTCAACCCAGGTATAGGTCAAATCAGAGATGATGCTCAGCACAAGACCAAGCAATGTCATTATGTACAGTGAGCTGAATACAACTGGATAGTCCCGTTGAATGGTCGATTCAAAGCCAAGCAAACCAATCCCTTCCAACGAAAACATGACTTCAATCAGCATCGACCCAGTAAAGAAAATATTGATAAAAGCAGCAGGAAAACCCGCGATGATGATCAACATAGCGTTGCGAAAGACATGTTTATAAAGGATGTCACGCTCATCGAGACCCTTTGCACGTGCTGTCACCACATATTGCTTGTTGATTTCATCAAGAAACGAGTTTTTAGTTAGCATGCTCAAGGTGGCAAAACCACCTATCACCATAGCGAAGATAGGTAAGGCCAAATGCCAAAAGTAATCAGCAATCTGTTGATACCATGTCAGTTGATCGAAGTTACTCGATACCAGTCCTCGCAGTGGAAACCAGCTAAAGTAATTGCCGCTGGCAAATAGGATAATCAAAATGATCGCAAACAAAAATCCCGGTATCGCATAGCCGATAATAACAACAGCACTCGACCAAATATCAAAACGGCTACCATGATGAATCGCTTTAAGAACACCAAGAGGAATGGAGATTAAATAGATAATCAACGTACTCCATAAGCCTAACGATATCGAAACGGGTAGCCTTTCGACAATTAGGTCAATGACATTACCGCCCTTAAACAAACTTTCACCAAAATTGAACGTAGCGTAGTTTTTGAGCATATCAAAGTAACGCTCATGGATCGGTTTATCAAAGCCGAACTGTTTTTTTAGGGCTTCGACGACTTCAGGGTCTAAGCCTCTAGAGCCTTTGTATCCGGTAGCCCCCGCTTCATCGCCGACACTGAGTTCCACTTCATTTCCGCCGCCTGAGAAGCGTTCCATAATGCCTGAAGAGTGCCCTTCTAGTTGAGCTATTGCCTGTTCGACAGGACCGCCGGGAGCAATTTGTATGATAAAAAAATTAATAGTAATGATCGCCCAAAGCGTGGGGATCACCAGCAACAAACGTCTGAATATATACGCTGCCATTATTCCCTCATCTATCGACGTTTTTCAGGTAGCAAAGCCGCTTTAGACTCTGATACCCACCAAGTATCAACACCTAAATCATACTTAGGTAAGATCTCTGGACGTTCAAACTTGTCCCACATCGCCACTCGATACTTGCTCACATACCACTGGGGGATGATGTAAAAGTTCCATTGCAGCACACGATCCAAGGCTCGACCTAGAGGGAGTAACCCCTCTGAATTCTGCTGATTTTTAGCGATTTCCATTGTAAGGAAATCCACCACAGGGTCGGTGACACCAGCGGTGTTATACGTCGAGTCGATGTAGTTCGAGTTCCACACAATCATCAGATTCGGGCTTGGATATGGGTTAGCACTGTAAGATGAGGACACCATATCAAAGTCACGGTCACGAAGTCGCTTAATGTATTGGGTGGTATCGACGGTACGTATTTTCATATCGATACCCATACTCTGTAAGTTTTTTTGGACTGGTATCGCAATTCGTTCCGTGGTTGGACTGTAGATCAGCAACTCAAAGGCCATAGGCTGCCCCGTTTCTGAGTTCGTCATAACCTTGTTTTTTAGTTCCCATCCCGCTTCTTTGAGTAGCGTAAAAGCCATCCGCATCTGAGTCCTAATACGACCAGAACCATCGGTCACTGGTGGCTGATATTCTTCAGTGAAGACACGTTCAGGCAACTTATCTTTAAACGGAGCAAGTATCTTCTGCTCGGCTTCGGAAGGTACACCTTTCGCTTCATAATCCGTATTTTGGAAATAACTGCGTGTGCGACTGTATTGGCTGTAGAACATGTTCTTGTTCATCCACTCAAAGTCCATCGCGTAGTTAAGCGCCTCGCGAACTCTAGGGTCACGAAATACGTCACGTTGAGTGTTAAATACAAATGCTTGAGTGCTCTCTGGTTTTTGATGAAGGATTTCTTGCTTGGTAATGTACCCTTTATCAAAGTTGACACCCGTGTAGGAGTTAGCCCAAAACTTAGCCGAGGACTCTAATCGAAAATCAAACTCCCCCGCTTTAAATGCCTCAAGCATAACCGTGTCGTCTCGGTAGTAATCATATTGGACCTGTTTAAAGTTTTTGCGCCCAACGCTGACGGGAAGATCAGCGGCCCAATAGTCATCAACTAAACTGTAAGTGACACTCTGGCCTGATTTGTAATCGGTAATTTTGTATGCTGCACTGCCCACTGGAGGGGTAGATAGCGGCTCTGATAAGTTCTTGTCACTCCAGAAGTGTTTAGGCAATACACGAGTGCCCTGAGCAAAACTGAACATCTTTTCACGATTTGGCGTCGCCATTTCGATCCTGACTGTTAAATCATCTTTTGCCGTAACGGATTTAATCTCTTGGTAGTAAATACGGTACTGAGGGACGCCTTCGGACATGAACTTATCGAACGTAAACGCGACGTCATGAGCGGTAATTGGCTTGCCATCATGAAAACGAGCTGCTGGGTTAATATCTAACTCAAGCCAGCTGTAGTCATCGGAGTAACGAACTTTTTGTGCGATCAATGGGTAGTATGAGTCAATCTCATCACTAGGAGAAAACATTAAAGTGTCGTACAGCTCGCCACTGGCGGCTGCGGGTACGCCTCTCGACGCAAAGCGATTGAAGTTATCGTAAGTTCCGACTTGACCATAGGTCACTTTGCCATATTTGGGCGCATCCGGATTAACATAATCAAAGTGCTTAAAGTCTTCCGCGTATTTCGCTTCTCCAAATCCCACTAGCGTCGTGGTTTCGATTATTTTGGCATAAGATCCAAAGCTCGCTGTTGTGGCAACCAGTCCACCTAGTACGAAGCGCATCAACATCTTCATATACTAATCCCTTAGTCGTTATCCGAATCGCTGTGTTTACTATAATATTAATTAGTATTAATAATTCAATTACTTGGATAAGTATAGAAAGAATATGAGAATTCTGTGTGCTAAATTGAATGCGCATCATATTAACTCACTAATAGCTAACAAGAGAGACAACTTTTCAGCGCCTAAAAAAGCCTGCATGTGCAGGCCTTGGCAGATGAGCCTAAAGCATTTCTTTGACGATTAAGTGAAGTAAGAAAGTTTCTCGTTCAATACTCAAGCCCTTTTTAGGGCTTTCGGCCATTGTCTTCTCGTTGTGAGCGATAGCGTCGTGAATATTTTTCCACACAGCTTTCATGCCATTATTGATTTCATAATCTTCGTAATTGGTTTCGCCTAACTGGCGGTCAATTTTGCAACTGTAGCAATGTGAAATCATATGAACGATGTCCGCATCCTCTTTATGCCAAGGACGAAACTCTTCATAGATGCCGAACGGTTTGATGGCATGAATGTTCTGTGCGCCAGTCTCTTCTTCGAGTTCTCGAACCATACCAGCAATGACATCTTCGCCTTCGTCAAGACCACCTCCAGGGATGGTATAGTCATGATAACGCTCGGTGTATAGTAGGAGTATGTCTTCGCCATCAATCACGATAGCTCGGGCAGCGTTACGCTTATAGATAATCTTGCCATCCAAATGGTCTATGTCAGGATGAATCGTGGTCTTGAGGTGTCTCATAAATTTACTACAACTGAAAGTTTGCCCTGATTCTAACACCAGTAGTCTGCCGACATAACCCCTATAGAGGCATGAACATTATGTGCTGTGGCCCCGCAGCGCCGCCCAGATATAATTGATGGCTATCCTTGAAACCATTGTTAACATAGCACTGGTACGCTAGCGTATTTTTGCAGTTAACGGTTAGATAAACAGCGCCAAAATTAGGATATTGTTCACTGAGATATCCAGCCAACTTCGACATCGACTTACCGCCAATTCCCTTGCCCTGAGAACCACTATCGATTAAAAATGCGCGAAATCCAACGGCATCAGAGGGTGAAAAATCGTAATTTTGCCCATAAGTGGTATCAATGAGAAAAATACCAACGACCTTCTCTTGTCGCCAAACTAAATGGGGATGAACCTTGTCATCTGCATTAAGTAATATTTCTTCAATAGTGCCGACATAAGGAAGCTGCTCTTTCTCTATCCTCAGGTTCATCACTTGTTCCAAATCACTGCTTTTCATCGGGGCTAGTTGGATCATTTACTCTCTCGCTTCCACTATATCTATCCATTCAAACTATATATATCAACCATTTAAATCATTTAGCAAGCAAACAAATCCCCTAGAAAATTCGTGGTTTATTTTCATGTGAATTAGGTATTCAATAAGCGCTGTTACTCTCCTTTTCTCTTTTGAGAGGTTTTCCAAATGATAGATGTCGCCGTTTTTAGTTCTAAGTCCTATGATGAAATTTCATTTTCCAAAGTTAATGAGGAGTATGGATTTAACCTCCATTTCCATGAGTTTCCTCTGACGGTAAAAACAGCCAAAATGGCTCATGGAAGCCAAGTAGTCTGTGCCTTTGTTAATGACGACTTATCGTCACAAGTATTAGAAGTGCTCGCTCAACAAGGGGTCGAAGTGGTGGCGATGCGCTGTGCTGGCTTCGATCGCGTCGACTTGAATCGAGCCAAAGAGTTGGGCATCCAAGTGGTGCGTGTACCTGCCTACTCCCCTGAGTCCGTAGCCGAACACACCGTTGGTCTGATGATGAGTCTCAACCGTCGTTTCCACAAAGCTTACCAGCGAACCCGCGACGCGAACTTTAATCTTGAAGGCCTAGTGGGTTTTAACTTCTATGGCAAAACAGTGGGGGTTATTGGCACTGGTAAAATTGGCATAGCAACAATGCGGATCTTAAAAGGACTTGGTATGAAGATTCTCTGCCATGACCCTTATGAAAACCCACTTGCTTTGGCACTCGGTGCGACCTATTGCTCTAAGGAGGAACTGTTTGCAAACAGTGATGTGATTACCCTCCACTGCCCAATGTCGCAAGACAACTACCATCTGTTGGATGAAACGGCATTCGAACAGATGAAAGACGGCGTGATGATCGTCAACACCAGCCGTGGGGGGTTACTCGATTCAGCGGCAGCGGTTGAAGCATTAAAACGTGGACGAATTGGGGCATTAGGTCTCGACGTTTACGAGCATGAGAAGGAACTCTTCTTCCAAGACAAATCGAATGACGTCATTGTTGACGATGTCTTCCGCCGTTTATCTGCATGCCATAACGTACTTTTCACTGGTCACCAGGCATTCTTGACTCATGAAGCCCTTGGCAATATTGCCGAAACAACACTGGGAAATATTGACGCATTCGCGAAAGGCGTTGCCTCAGGTAATGAAGTGATTGAACTTTAAACCCATCTAAACGAAAGAGCCCATTTGTGGGCTCTTTCTTGTCGTTATTTACTTACGCAATGCATTGATTTTCGCCTGTGCGATACCAAAAATGGTATCTATTGGGTAACTGCCCTCATCACTCGGTTCACCAGCTGGCTTGCCAGTAAACAGTTCTATTGCCTCAGTGACATGGTCTATCGCCCAGATGTGGAATTCACCTCGTTCTACCGCCTTGACGATATCAGGTCGCAGCATCAAGTTATGCATGTTAGAGCGAGGGATAATCACACCCTGCTGATTGCTACGTCCTTTGATGGTACATACATCAAAGAAACCTTCGATCTTTTCGTTTACACCACCAATAGGCTGAGACTCACCAAACTGGTTCATTGAGCCAGTAATGGCGATATCCTGCCGGTTAGGTTGTTTGGAGAAAGCCGATACCACCGCACAAAACTCCGCCATACTCGCGCTATCGCCATCAACGCCACCATATGATTGCTCAAAAGTAATGGTGGTACTCAATGGTACTTTCGCCGTTTTGCCAAAGACAGAGGACAGATAAGCGGTCAGGATCATAACGCCTTTTGAGTGTATGCTTCCGCCGAGATCAACGCTGCGTTCAATATCTATCACTTCGCCGTCACCGTAGCAGGTCGTGGCGGTGATTCTGTTTGGCGCACCAAACATATACTCACTGGTGCTCAGCACCGACAAGGCATTCACCTGCCCCACTGCCACACCTTCAGTGTGAATCAAGGTTGTACCGTTGATAAAGCTTTCCATTACACTGTCTTTCAAACGACTAATGCGCAACTCCTGATTCGCCAGTGCCTCTTCGACGTGGCTTGAACGAATCATGTTCGAATTAGCCTGTTTCGCGACATAGTTCGATTCACGCAGCAAATTAGCAATATTGGCCGAATGCAGCGAAATTTTAGTCTGATCGCCCGCCAGTCTAGAGCTATGTTCAATGATGCGAGCAATCGCCTTACGGTCGCAGTGAAGCATGCCATTATCATTAACCACACTAGAGATAAAACGTGCATACTGAAGTTCAGAATCCGCATCGCGTTTCATCTCATCTTCAAAGTCTGCCGTTACACGAAATAGCTCACTGAACTCCGGATCATAATGTTGTAGCAACTGATAAGTACGGTAGTCGCCAAACAGAATGATTTTAACATCAAGCGGTATTGGTTCCGGATCCAAAGAGACGGTACCTGTCAGTGTCACCTCTTTCTCTAATGATGTAAAACTTAGCTGACGAGCCCGCAATGCGCGTTTTAATCCATCCCAAACATAGGGTTGCTCTAGCACTTTTTGTGCATCCATTAGCAACACACCACCGTTTGCCTTATGCAGGCTGCCCGGACGAATAAGTGAGAAATCTGTGAAAACCGTTCCTTTGAAGGTTGCCGTTTCAATGTAACCAAACAGGGTGTGATAGTTAGGGTTCTCTTCTACCACAATAGGAAATTCGCTACTCTTGCGGCTTACTAGAACATTAACCTTGTATCGACGTGGTAATTTCTTATCCAAAGAGGCACTCGCAACTTCCCCTTGCTCAGCGCTCTGTTCTAGGAAAATATCCGCGTTTTCAACAATATCTTGCTGAAGTTCGGTTAAGTAACTCTTGATCGCCGGATAACCAGAATAGTCCTTCTTCAACTGTTTGATGAAGTGGGTAATCACATCGAGAGTCACTTCATCGTTGAGCTTCTTAATCTTTTCCGTGTACGCTTCTTCCCATTCAGTGAGCTGACGAGCCATAGTTCTTAATTTGACCTCAAGCTCGTCGATGGTCTCACCAAAATACTCTTGCTCTTTCTTGCTCAGCGCATCAAAACTCTCTTCGTTGTGAAGCTCTTCACCGTTCATCGCCACAAACTGATAATCACCCTGAGTCGTGATGGTCAAGCTAATGCCCTTGGCTTTGGCATCTTTGGTGATAACTTCTAGTTCTGCTTCCTGCTTTGCTGCAAGCTGATTCTTCAACTTATCAGCCCGGCTGTAATAGAGTTCATTGTCAAACGCTAATGGCATAGCATTGACCAGCTTAGACATCAGTTTTTCGATATCATGCTTGAGTTTGCTACCTACACCGCATGGCAGTTTAAGGACACGTGGTGTACGAATGTCCTCAAAATTGGCGACATAACACCAATCGAACAAAGCGCTTTCATCATGCTGATGGCGGTTAAGATAACGCAAAATCATCGTTCTCTTACCTAAACCATTTTGGCCAATAGCATAGATGTTATAGCCCTTTTCTTTTATCGACATCGCGAATTCGACGGCTTTTTGAGCTCTCTCCTGACCTACAATCTCATCGATAGGCGCCAACTCTTTTGTCGACTTGCTTTGCAATTTTTCTAACTCAGCGTGTAGATATAGCTGATTGGCTTCAAGTCTTTGAATCGTCATCACTCTATCCTTATTGTTATGATTTTATAAAATCTAGTTTAGGCTAGATTCATTTATAATTTAGTGACTTACAACTAATTCATGTCTAAGTGCTTATTTTTTCGCCATTCGAGATACAAAACAGACAATTAAATGATAATTATTTGCATTCGTTAATGAGTTGTATTTAAATGCTAAACTTATTACTGACTGCGGAGTATTTAGACATGGATTTGCAGCAATGCTGGACGCATTATCTAAAAGCACAACAATTGCTAGAGCAAGGACACTGGCCAGAAGCCCACTACCTTTATGAAATCGTCCTCACTCATTTACCATCACACCTGCAAAACGCGTTGGGGAGTGAAGACACTAAACCCTGTCAGTTTAGTTGCTTAATCACTGGATTAAGAGATGCCGCAGTCTCGCAGTCAGAGATTCTCAACAAGATGGGGCAGCATCAACAAGCGTTTGATCTCCTCAACCAGACTTATGCTCACCTTCAGTTTGTCTCTATCGAGTCTTTTGAACTGGTTTACGCCACTCAACACATCATCCAGATTCAGTGTGAAGACCTATTGCGTCACATAGGCGCATTTTGCAGTGCTCAGCGCAGCGCTCAATGGATGCTGGAGTTTGAGCATGTACAAAGAGCACACCACTATTTCTCGACACTGAAACAGCACAACACCGCGATGGAAAGCGCTTACTGCATTAATTAATAAGGAAATTATAATGTCCATGATGCCGATTCTTGAGGTTCGTAACCTGTCAGTTAGCTTCACCACCAACGATGGGATGGTTGATGCGGTAAAAAACATCAGCTTTGACTTATTTCAAGGCGAAACTCTTGCGATTGTGGGTGAATCCGGTAGTGGGAAATCCGTTTCAACCAACGCTGTAACGCAGTTGCTGCCAAAGAATGCTTTAGTTCACTCCCAGTCCAGCATTGTGTTCGAGAATCAGCAGTTGCTCGATAAGTCTGAGCAAGATATGCAGGACATTCGGGGAGATCGAATTGGCATGATTTTTCAGGAACCAATGACGTCACTTAACCCATTTATGCGTGTTGGTATTCAAGTTGCTGAAGCCATACTCTGTCATCGAAGCGTCAGTCGCTCTCAGGCTAAAGAAAAAGTCCTCGAACTGTTTGATTTAGTTCACTTACCCAACCCTCAGCAAGCGTATAAAAAGTATCCACATGAGTTTTCCGGCGGCCAACTCCAACGCATCATGATTGCGATGGCGTTGATTAACGAGCCCGACATACTTATCGCCGACGAACCAACAACTGCGCTCGATGTGACGGTTCAAGCTGAAGTTCTCAACTTGATTAAGGAAATTCAGCAAAAAATGGGGATGTCTATCTTGTTCATTACCCATGATCTCGGCGTTGTTAAGCATTTGGCTGACCGAGTGATCGTGATGTGCAAGGGTGACGTGGTTGAACAAGGGGTTTGTGGCGAGTTGTTTACCAATCCTCAGCACGCCTACACTCAAATGCTGATTGATTCCATTCCTAAAGGCCACAAGGAACCGATCGAGCAGGATGCACCAATGCTACTCAAAGCCGATGACATCCGAGTCAAATTTCTGATCAAAAATCATTTTATTCCTAGTCGGGCTGAATATTTTGAAGCCGTTAAAGGGGTTTCCCTCGAGCTTAAACAAGGAGAAACGCTGGGCATCGTCGGTGAATCCGGCTCTGGTAAATCGACACTTGGTCGAGCATTGATTGGCCTACTCCCTTCAACGGGCCATATTGAATTTAAGGGTCGAGATGTGAATCAGCTTTCACGTCAAGAACGATTTGAACTGAAAAAGGAGGTTCAAATGGTCTTTCAGGATCCTTATGGTTCACTTTCGCCCCGCATGACAGTTGGAGATATTATTACCGAGGCGCTCACTGTCCATCAGCCACAATTAACGAAACGCCAGCGAATGGCACGCGCTCGAAAAGCACTTGAAGAAGTTCGCCTCGATCCACACTCTATCAACCGATATCCACATGAGTTTTCCGGTGGTCAAAGGCAACGCATCGCCATCGCTCGTGCGCTAATTCTTGAGCCTTCATTCATTCTGCTCGATGAGCCAACATCAGCGTTAGACCGTTCCGTTCAGTTAACAGTGATTGATTTGCTCAAAGACTTACAGCAAAAGCACAACATAGGCTTTATCTTCATTAGCCATGACTTGAGTGTTGTAAAAGCGTTAGCCGACCGCGTGTTGGTAATACAAAAAGGCACAGTGATGGAACATGGCAGTGTAGAGGAAATTTTCCATTACCCTCAAAGCGAATACACCAAGAAGTTAATTGCCGCCTCTTTTGAACTGGAAGATTCAACTCATGCTGCCTAAACTAAAATAATTCGGTTTGGCCGCCGACGAAAAGCCGACGCAAGGATGCGGCGGCGTTTTTATTGACGTATAAGAAATCGAGTAGCCCAACGTTTATGAGTCTTATTTTTTTCATACCTCGATGAACACTTCTAAATATAACGAACACCAATCAATTAAAGTCAATATCGTTTCTCTGTGCTAGTTCTTCATGAAAGCGTTCTATTTTCCGTCTAATTTCGTGTTTGACGGGCTGCCGTTTGGACTCAATATTATTTTTCAATGCTCGTTCGACAACTTCATATAGCAATAACACTTTGTCATCAATATCATCAGTCTTCATCTTGCCCCCTCAACTCAATCGCTTGCTCTTGCAGCTTCTTCAGCTCAGATAGAGACGTGTGTAACAGTGAGAGTTTGGTAGTAAGTTCTGATAAAATCATCGATAAAGCTAAATCACTAGTAGGGGCGCTGTTAAGCATTTCATCGATAATTTTCTGCTGTTCAAGTACAAACTTCTTGTTTTTCCAGTCGACTCTTTCTGAGGAAATATATTCAGAAACAACTTCTCCTCGGTACTTTTTAATTTCGCTATCAGTTTTATCTGACAGTTGAGCCTTAAATACATCATCCATAAACGCCCCCAGAAAATAATCATGTAGCCACCATATTAATGGGTGTATGAATAATGATGCAATCTATCAGAAAAAAATCCTACTTTTCGTACAAAAGCAGGCGCATGTATTTAGAAATAGTGTGAGATAGCCAAATATCGAGTTCGAATATGTTCTATTAACAACTTTACTTTATTAGGGGGCTGTCGGGTAAACGGGTAAACAGCATAAATACCCAATCTCTTTCCGACTTGTTCGGGGAACAGATCAACTAGCTGTCCGTTACGTATATCGTGATACACTAAGCACCTAGGTACGTAAGCGATACCATGCCCACCTAACGCTGCTTTTCGAAGTGCAGTCGCGTTATCCGTTGAGAAACTACCACTGACTCTCACAATATAATTGTCATCCTGAGCCTTAAACTCCCACTCACTCGCTCCGGTCGTTTGATAGGCGTATTGAAAACAATTATGCCGAGTGAGATCTTGCGGTTTGATAGGCTTGCCATTACGAGCAATGTAAGACGGTGACGCACAAACTACCCATTGTGAATCTAAGATGTGGCGTGCGATTAATGACGAATCTTCTAAATAGCCCGTTCGAATAACTAAGTCATACCCCCCTTCAACAAGATCAACGAAGCGATTATCAAGTGACATATCTACCGTTAACCCCGGATGCAAGTTGCAAAACTCTGCGACCGCGTCGGCCAAAATCAGGTCGCCAGAGATAGAGGGGACAGACATTTTGATATGTCCGCTGATATTTTCGCCAAAGCCTGAAACTGCATCCATAGCCTCTTGCGCGGCCTGTTTCACATTTTTGGCACCATTGGTTAACGCCTTACCCGCTTCTGTGAGCGTTAATTTGCGCGTTGTTCGGTACAATAGCTGAACACCTAGTTCTTCCTCTAATCTGGCGATTCTTTTGCTAACTACTGAGTTTGTAAGGTTATTTATATCAGCAACCTTACTGAAGCTACCCAATTCTACGACCTGAGAAAACAGGATTAAGTCATCTGCACGCATTGATTATGTCACTTTTGGAATTAATTATTTTCATTATTTCCCTATATAAACAAAAAATAAAGGGGTAAATTCACCAGCGATTAACAAAATCATCACAAATATAAAATCTAAGAGGCTGCGAAGGCCCTTATTGAGAATGTAAAGGACGTACCAATGAGTGAAACAATACTAGCTCTCGTGGCTTTCTCACCAATTGTGGTGGCAGCCATTTTACTGGTGGGCCTCAACTGGCCTGCAAAACGCGCCATGCCCGTGGCATTTGGTCTAACTGTCGTCATTGCGCTTTTCGCATGGGACATGACCACCACACGTGTACTCGCCTCTGTACTTCAAGGACTGGGTATCACCGTCTCCGTTTTATGGATCGTGTTTGGTGCAATATTCTTGCTAAACACGCTGAAACATACGGGCGCGATTTCAACGATTCGTAACGGTTTCACCAATATATCTCCAGACCGCCGTGTACAAGCCATCATCATTGCTTGGTGCTTTGGTTCTTTTATTGAGGGCGCTTCAGGGTTTGGTACTCCAGCCGCCATCGCTGCGCCATTACTTGTCGCAATTGGCTTCCCTGCTCTTGCTGCGGTGTTAATGGGCATGATGATTCAATCGACACCTGTCTCTTTTGGTGCAGTGGGAACACCAATTATCGTAGGCGTGAATAAAGGCCTAGATACGCACAACATTAGCCAAGCGCTGCTAGCAAATGGCTCGACTTGGGATGCTTATTTACAACAAATCACCTCAAGCGTGGCATTAATTCATGCGGGAGTGGGTACCTTGATGCCTGTTCTGATGGCGGTGATGCTAACGCGCTTCTTTGGTAAAAACCGTCGTTGGAGTGAAGGCCTTGATATCTTGCCGTTTGCTATCTTTGCCGGTCTCTCGTTTACCGTACCATACGCGCTAACAGGAGTTTTCCTTGGTGCAGAATTCCCTTCCCTTATTGGTGGCTTGGTGGGCCTTGCCATTGTGGTTTCCGCAGCAAAGCGTGGCTTCTTAGTTCCAAAAACCACATGGGATTTTGAAGAAGAAGCAAAATGGCCGGCTGAATGGCTAGGTTCACTGAAGATGGATCTAAAAGAGAACACAGCAAAACCAATGAGCATAGCGCTAGCTTGGCTACCTTATGTTCTGCTCGCGGTGATTTTAGTGGCAAGCCGTGTTAGCGCAGACTTCAAAGCACTGCTCGTTTCTGTCAACCTCTCATTTAGTAATATTCTTGGTGAGACTGGGGTAAGCACAGCGATTCAGCCACTTTACCTACCCGGCGGTATCTTAGTATTCGTTGCCCTCATTGCAGTATTACTCCAATCACGCAATGCGGCTCCGCTTGCTAAAGCCTTCGGTGAGTCAAGTAAAACCCTTATCGGTGCGGGTTTCGTGCTTGTATTCACTATTCCTATGGTGCGTATCTTCATCAACTCAGGTGTCAATGGCGCGGATTTAGCGAGTATGCCCGTCACCACTGCTAATTTTGCGGCGGGTCTAGTCGGTGATGCTTTCCCAGCATTAAGTGCGACTGTGGGGGCTCTTGGTGCCTTTATCGCAGGCTCAAATACCGTCTCCAACATGATGTTTAGCCAGTTTCAGTTTGAAGTAGCCCAAACCTTGACTATCTCTAGTGCGGTTGTCGTTGCACTTCAAGCTGTCGGCGCCGCAGCGGGTAACATGATTGCTATTCACAACGTCGTCGCGGCTTCTGCCACCGTGGGTTTGCTCGGGCGCGAGGGCGCCACATTGCGTAAGACGATTCTCCCAACCATTTATTATTTAGTTGTCACAGGCATCATTGGTCTTGTCGCCATATATGGCCTACGTATCACTGATGCACTAATGCACTAACTCATTGATCTAAGGCGTTAATACTCAACTCTCCCTGACAAGACCCCTGCCAGTGTGAAAACGCTAGCAAATTCACGAGTATTAACGCCACCTTACTTAGATGTCGACCACACTAACCCTTCAGAGAAAGGGTGCTGCAACAAGATTAATAGGAATGACTTTATGATTATCTCTGCCTCAACTGACTATCGTGCTGCTGCGAAATCCAAGCTGCCTCCGTTTCTTTTCCATTATATTGATGGCGGTTCTTATGGCGAACACACCCTACGCAAGAATACCGAAGATCTTGCTGATATAGCGTTAAAGCAGCGTGTGCTCAACAATATGTCTGACCTAAGTCTCGATACCGAAATTTTTGGCGAGAAATTAGCCTTGCCAATTGCCCTTGCTCCTGTTGGTCTGACGGGGATGTATGCACGTCGCGGTGAAGTTCAGGCAGCAAAAGCCGCAGCCAACAAAGGTATCCCATTTACCATGTCGACAGTCTCGGTGTGCCCTATCGAAGAAGTTGCCCCAGCAATTCAACGTCCGATGTGGTTCCAGTTGTATGTACTAAAAGATCGCGGCTTTATGAAAAACGTACTAGAGCGTGCCAAAGCCGCTGGTGTAACGACGTTAGTATTTACGGTTGATATGCCAGTTCCAGGGGCACGCTACCGTGACATGCACTCGGGTATGAGTGGTCCAAATGCAGCGGCGCGTCGTGTTTTTCAGGCAATGCGCCACCCTAGCTGGGCATTTGATGTCGGCTTATTGGGCAAACCGCACGATCTTGGCAACATCTCTACCTACCGTGGTGAACCAACCAAACTTGAAGATTATATTGGCTGGCTTGGTGACAACTTCGATCCGTCAATCTGTTGGAAAGATTTAGAGTGGATTCGAGACTTTTGGGATGGTCCGATGGTGATTAAAGGGATTCTCGATGAACAAGACGCTAAGGATGCGGTGACGTTTGGTGCCGATGGGATTGTTGTCTCTAACCATGGTGGTCGTCAGTTAGATGGTGTTCTCTCTACCGCGAAAGCCTTGCCGACCATCGCAGATGCGGTTAAAGGTGACCTGAAAATCTTTGTGGATTCGGGTATACGAACAGGTCTTGATGTCGTCCGTATGTTGGCACTCGGCGCGGATTGTACATTGCTTGGTCGCTCTTTTGTCTATGCACTAGCTGCACAAGGTCAAGCGGGTGTCGAAAACCTACTTGATCTGTACGAGAAAGAGATGCGCGTCGCAATGACTCTGACTGGAGCCAAAAGCATTCAGGATCTCAGTCGCGATTCATTGGTCAACATCAAATAATGACGATAGGTGTCATAGCCAAAATCCTTTGTCTGTGGCACCTTTAACCTGCTGAAAAGAAAACAACAATATTGACATCAGCATGTACAAGGAAGCCAACATGTCAAACCAAACTCACCCGTCTGATAGCGATGGCCTATATCAACAGTTAGAATCTATGCTAGCGGTTGAAATTGATCCACAACGCATCATTACTCAACACGCTAAACGTCTCGCTTACGGTACTGATGCCAGTTTTTATCGCCTTGTTCCACGCATCGTATTACGCCTAAAAACACTCGATGAAGTGATTTATACCATTCAGTGCTGCCGTGAAATGAACATTCATTTTACCTTTCGTGCCGCTGGCACCAGCTTATCTGGTCAAGCCGTCTCTGACTCTGTACTGATCACCTTAACGGATGATTGGCGTGGGCATAAGATCATTGATAATGGCAATAAAATCTTGCTCCAACCGGGTGTTATCGGTGCAGATGCAAACAAATACCTCGCTCCTTTCAAGCGCAAAATTGGCCCTGATCCTGCGTCAATCAATACCTGCAAAATTGGTGGTATTGCGGCAAATAATGCGAGTGGCATGTGTTGCGGTACCGCACAAAACTCTTACCGTACCATTGATTCCATTAAAGTGGTGTTTAGTGATGGCACACTGCTTGATACCTCGTGCAAAGAGAGCATCAGTGCGTTTCATGCGACCCGCCCGGATATCATTCAAGGTCTGCGTCAACTGGTCGAAGAAACGCATCACAACCAAGAGTTGCGTGAACTTATCACGCACAAATACCGCTTAAAGAACACCACGGGATATGCTCTGAATGCCTTAGTCGACTTTCACGACCCTATTGAGGTGCTAGAGCACTTAATGATCGGTTCTGAAGGTACGTTGGGCTTTATTGCAGAGATCACTTACAACACGGTCATTGAACATGAGTTTAAAGCGTCGTCTCTGTTGGTGTTTGCTGATATAGAAGAGGCCTGTCAGGCTGTCACGACGCTATCACACACACCTGTCGCTGCGGTTGAACTGATGGATGGTCGAGCATTGCGCTCAGTGGCAGACAAATCTGGTATGCCAGAGTTTATCCAACACCTTGATCTTGAGGCGGCGGCGATACTGGTTGAAACCCATGCCAGTAACCAAGCGGACATTGATACTCAATGCCAACAAATTATGGATTCTCTATCCGATTACCACATCATTGAATCGGTACCATTCACCCTCGATCCAAAGACGGTTGCTACGCTATGGGGGATCCGTAAAGGTATGTTCCCAGCAGTTGGTGCTGTGCGAGAGGTAGGAACCACCGTTGTTATTGAAGATGTTGCTTTCCCAGTCGAAAACCTTGCAAACGGCGTACGAGACCTGCAAGCGCTGTTTGATAAATATGCCTACAGTGAAGCGATCATATTCGGGCATGCGCTTGAGGGAAACCTCCACTTCGTCTTTACCCAAGGCTTTGATTCTCAACAAGAGATCACGCGCTACGGAAATTTCATGGATGATGTAGCTGAGTTAGTCGCTGTCAAATACCAAGGTTCTCTCAAAGCGGAACATGGCACTGGTCGAAACATGGCTCCCTATGTCGAGCTGGAATGGGGCAAGGCTGGTTATCAATTGATGCAAAAGATCAAAGCACTTTTCGATCCTCAAGGATTGCTTAATCCTGGCGTCATCATTAATGATAATCCTCAGTCACACATTGAAAATCTCAAACCGATGCCTGCCGCTGATCCGCTCGTCGATCGCTGTATTGAATGTGGTTTTTGTGAACCCGTCTGTCCATCACGTACGCTAACTCTATCCCCTCGCCAACGAATTGTTCTCTATCGCGAATTGCAGCAACGACGTGCTGTTGGAGAAGACACTGCCGCCACAGAGTTGGAACAGATATTTGAATATCAGGGGATTGATACATGTGCAGCCACAGGTTTATGCGCTGACCGCTGTCCAGTAGGGATTAACACTGGCGACTTAGTCAAACAACTGCGCACAGCAAAATATAACAAGTTCATCCCTATTGCTAAGTGGACAGCCGATCATTTTGCGACCACAACGGCGCTAACCCGAGCATCTTTAAAGGCAAATCAAATTGCAGTTAAGGTGATTGGAGAAAGTAGCGTGGCAAGCCTAACCAACGGTGTCCGTAAGCTAGCCAACAATAAAACCCCTGTTTGGCTGCCTGAAACTCCACAAGCCAATCAACATAACATCAATAAAGCGATGGAACTGCTGGTTCGTTCGGATAAGAAAGTGGTCTACCTACCCTCCTGCGCATCACGCACGATGGGCCAGCAAAGTGATGCAGCTGATCAGCGTTCATTAACAGAGGTGACATTGTCACTTATAAAGAAAGCAGGTTTTGAAGTGATTATCCCAGAATCACTCAATGACCAGTGTTGTGGTATGCCTTATGACAGCAAAGGGATGAACGACATTGCACGCAATAAAGTGCAGCAACTTGAGAATGCGCTTTGGAAAGCCAGCTTGGAAGGTGAATACCCAGTACTTATGGATACCAGTCCGTGCGCAAAACGCAGTATTGAGCATTTCACAAAACCACTGGAAGTCTTAGAGCCAACGGGCTTCGTCACTAAGTACTTATTGGACCACCTCACCATTACGCCTAAGCAGGAAACCGTCATGTTGCATGTCACGTGCAGCTCTCGCCGTATGGGGTTAGAGAATGACATGATCACGCTGGCTAAAACATGCGTTTCCGATGTGGTCGTCCCTGAGCATATATCTTGCTGTGGTTGGGCTGGTGATAAGGGCTTTACCACTCCTGAGCTGAATCAAGCGGCGGTTCATCCGCTTAAGGCGCAAGTTCCAAAGGGGTGTCAACGTGGATTTAGTAACAGTCGAACCTGTGAGATTGGTTTGTCCCACCATAGTGGTATCGCATATCAGTCAATACTCTATTTAGTGGATGAGGTAAGTTCTCCCCAATAAACAGAGCTTAGACATAACTTAACAATAATGAATGAAACTTCAGTAGCATTCACTTAGATCTTACTCTCAACTCTACACTGTTACACAGACTTAGAGGCAGCGATAGGTTCATAATCAAATTCGATTATGAACCTATCAGCCGACAATAAGGAGTAGTTGATGGAGTATGAAATTTTTGTATGTGATGCTTTCACGCAAACAAAATACAGTGGGAATCCTGCTGCTGTGGTTCCCGTTAGTGAATGGCCAAATACAGAGCTAATGCAGAAAATCGCCGCTGAGAATAATCTTTCTGAAACTGCCTTCACTAAGCAAATTGCACAAGACCACTACGAAATTCGTTGGTTTTCTCCACTGTGTGAAGTGGATTTTTGTGGCCACGCTACACTCGCTACAGCCTATGTGTTATTCAATCATTTTAATGCAGGTGAAATCCTGCGTTTTGAAACGGCCTCTGTCGGCCAGCTCGTCGTCGATCGTGATCTAACAGGTCGTATCTGCATGGCTTTTCCTCTACTCACGCCTAGCGCAGAAGAGATTCCTTCTCTGCTTCTTGAAGGGCTCTCGATCACACCAACAGAGATCCTACGAAATCAACAAGCATACTTCGCGATCTATGATAATGAACAAGACGTCATTAATCTCAAAACCAATAGTCACTACCTAACACAATTGGCTCCCTACGATGTGGTCGCAACCGCTCCCGGAGATGAGTACGATTTTGTTTCCCGTTATTTCTGGCCTGCCAATGGAGGAGATGAAGACCCGGTTACGGGTTCCATACACGCTGGATTGGCACCACTTTGGGCTGAACGATTGGCAAAACCTAATCTCAAAGCTTACCAAGCATCTAAACGAGGGGGGATCTTATACTGCCATGTGGAAGATGATCGGGTCATTGTGTCAGGCTATGCGGTCCTTTACTCTCACGGAAAGATTTTCTCGTAGTATTTCGATCTATGGCAGCTAATGCGCAATTAGCTGCCAGTATTTATCTCAACGTCCAACCCCACATACTTACACAATCTGATATTTTTTAGGTGCTTTTCTTGGTCGAAAATGGTTAGATTATCTAGCACATCTCGTAACAGGGAGTTCTATGAAAATCATAATCTTACATGGCCTGTATATGCATGGTATGGTCATGCAGCCCTTGAGTCACCGCTTACGTGATTTAGGCTATCGCACCAAAATTCTCTCTTACAACACTGTTGCGATTGACGAGAATAAAGTCTTTAACGCTATCGATAATGCCCTTTCAACGCAAATGCCCAATATTCTGGTCGGGCACAGTCTAGGTGGACTTATCATTAAGCACTACCTACAAGCTCGCCAACTTGATCAACAGCAGGTGTCACATGTCGTCACCATTGGCTCTCCGATGCAAGGCGCATCCATTGTAACTCGCATTCAAGAACTGGGGATGAGTGCCATCCTCGGAAACTCACCATCATTTGGGTTGGCGCAACACGAAGGAACGTGGAATCAACCACAAAAACTGGGATGCATCGCCGGGACACTGCCACTTGGCGCGCGATCATTACTGATGATGGATAATAAAATGATGTCTGATGGAACGGTCACCGTCGATGAGACCAAGATAGAAGGTATGACCGACCATGTAGAGATTCGCAGCAGTCATACCAGCCTAATCTACACCTCATTGGTTCCGCAGCAAATTCATCATTTCATTGCGAACAATGCGTTTATCCATTAAAAAAGCAGCGATGACTCGCTGCTTTTCTGTGGCTAGGGTTTCGGTGTTAGGGTGTACTTAGTCTTGATACTCTCTTCACCGAAGGCCTGGCTAACCCTCTGTTCAAACTCTGGCTTAGTGATAGACTTCGTCATCGCATCAACATCGGTCAATGCCTCTATCCCATAGCCATGGATAAGATAACGGGTATAGAACCAGAGTCTTTGCACAGGATCATTATCTAGGGGTTGTAACGCTACGGACAGCTGCTTCGCCACCAGATCTAAGTCTTGCTGACTGATTCCCTGCACCATGTCATCTATCACCTTATCTATCGCTTGATCGATCTTTTTGATATCTTTCGGAGCGACCTGAGCCTCAATAAACCAATCGGTACTTGGTTCCCTGTCTTGAGAAACACTGTACGCATCTGGCGCATAATCGAGGCTGAGCTCTTCCCTAACATAGCTGGTCAGTTGCTTTGACAACTGACGTTGGATCATGTCATCGATAAATGCCGTGCGTACACTACTCGCAACCGTACTTGGGTTGGTTGCTCGCAACAGATAGAAACTGTTTTGCTCATTATTTAACGGTAAATCAATACGCGGCTTTGGTTGCAATTGATAGCCAGCGGCATAAGAGCTTTGTGGCGCATCCTGAAGAGGAATAGAACCGATGAAATGAGTCAGCAGTGGCTCTAGCTCCTCCGCTTGAATATCACCAATCACCACCAGCTTGTTATTTCGATTAAAGTCATAGAGCTGCTCATAGACTTTCTGCACTTCAACGTCTGTCACCATTGCGAGCTGAGGAGCGGTGATCATACGATGGCGACTATCCGCTAAGTAAGCGTTACTGTTGATCGATTTATTCCACTGACCAACAGGTGTCTCTAAGTATGACTTGAGTTCCTCTAGTCTTTCTCGAGCGACGGTTTCTACCTGACGCTTGTCTACTTTAGCGTTAGTTACAATGTTGAACATGACATTAAACGCATCAGCAAGTTTTGCTCTCGGTGAGGCTATCTCAATACCATGATGACTGAACCCAATGAATGGATAGACTTCAATCGTGTTGCGACCAAGGTAAGCATCAAACTGGGAGCCAGTAAACTCACCAACACCACTGCGTGAGATCGCAGCCACTGCTAACTCTGACGCTGCGTATAAACTCGGATCGAGTGCCGCAGTGCCGCCTTCACTTGCGTAAATAAACTGAACGTTGTCACCGGCATTGGCGTCTTGTTCAAACCACACCTCAACCCCATTGGATAGAGTCCAAACGGTAAAGCCCGTATCTGTGATTTGTTTATTTGCAATCGTACCGCTTGATTGAGGCTGAGCCAATTGTGATACCGATGTCGCTAAAGCAAGGGGTTTAACTCCCGGTTGTTTAACTTGCTTACGCAGTTCTGGCAGCTGTTTTTCAAGTGCAGGAATCGCAGCGGTGTCATCGGCACCAAGTACAATAGCAAAGTCCTGCGACAGCAAATCCTTCAGCGTCTTATTGATCTGCTCAATCGAAGCTAGCTGGATAAACTCATCTAAGCTTTGCTTATAGTCCTGCTTTGACTGAGTCGACTCACCGAGTGAAATGACATTAACCATTTGACTAGCGAAGTCGACTGGAGACTGCTGTTGCCAATTATGATCAACATTAGTCGCGAGTTGATTAAACGAAGCCATCACCCTTTCGATTTCTTGCGCACTGACACCGTGGTCTCGCAGTGATGCGAGAGTTTGGCTAAACAACGCCTGTGCTTGCTCTCTGTCCGGTGCTGAGAAACTCACTGAAAGCAACGCATAGCGTCGTTCATTCAGGTAATAAGGCGATGAGTAGAGACTTTGTAGGGGTGCCGCCTGCTCAGTGAACTTAGCATCGAGGCGGTTCCAAACTAGCTGTAGTGCAACTTCATCCAGCCACTGTTCATGCAGTTGACCACGATGACGGATGCTCGCTGGACCACGCTCAACCAATAGGCTCATGCTTGGAGCATCAAATTCGCCAACCTCAGTGGTGAAGTCACGTAATACCAGCTCGGTATGTTGCTTACTTTGTAGTTTAGCGCTTGACGTTTGCTGCCAAGAACCAAAGTACTTATCCAGCAATGCTTTGGCTTGCTCAAGCTCAATATCACCTGTCAGGATGATTTCTGTAGACTGAGGCTGATACCAAGTCTGGTAGAAGGCTCGGATCGACTCTGGTGTTGCACCGTCGACTGACTGCTGATTTCCAACTGGGTCGATGTTATCCAGTTGAGTTCCCTTGACTAGAAAATCGTAATACTTACCTTCCAGCGATTTATGCTCTGGGCTAGAACGACGAATCTCACCTTGAATAACGCCTTTCTCTTTCTCCACTTCATTTGGAGAAAGCGACAAACCATCCGCGATGTCTCGCATCCACATCACCGCGGTTTCGATCTCTTTATTGTCAGGTAGGTCAAGCTCATACACCGTCTCATAGTAAGAAGTATAAGCGTTCATATCGGCGCCAAAGGTTAAACCTGTCTTTTCGAATAGTTTAACAATGTCATTGGTGCTGAAGTTTTTCGAACCATTGAACGCCATGTGTTCCAAAAAGTGCGCGTAGCCTTTTTGTTGAACAGTCTCTTGAGCTGAACCCGCATGGACAAACATGCGAATCGACACAGATTCATCGTCCATCGGATATAAGTGGAAACGAACACCGTTTTCTAGCTGTCCGCTTGTCCATTGAGGATCTTGTTGTATTGGAACCTCAACTTTAGGTTGACTACAACCGACAAGCAAAAGTACTAGGGCAAAAAATATTATTCTCATAGCCATACTTCATTATTATTAAAATCAGCCCAAATATATCCTAAGCAAATGGAAATATTAAATAATTCGTTCTCAATAATGTAATATTCTGATGGAGTTGCAGATTTGAGATAAGGTGCGTATTATTTATCGCAATTCGACGATTAACTATTTAAGTGTGTCCAGATGCCTAATTCATGCACTCAAGTCAATGCGCAAGCTTTCAAATCTACTGAACAAGAGCTGGCACAGGAACTCAAACTCGCCGCACAAGCAAAGGCACTCTCCCACCCAGCACGCGTAAGAATAGTGAAGATTCTACTTAATCTCGAAAAGCTGGGCGGATGCCTGAATAGTGATTTGGTGTCTGAGCTTGGATTGGCACAATCAACCGTGTCTGAACACTTGCGCATCCTGAAGCAGGCAAATTTCATCACAGCTCAATCTATCCCACCCAAAGTTTGCTATCGCGTCAATAAAGCAGAGCTAGCGCAGTTCTCTGGTCTGTTTGGTATGGTATTTAGTTAACGGTTGCGATGGAAATAGCACAAAAAATCAAAGGAGCCATAAGGGCTCCTTTCGTAAAGGCTAACATCAGTGATTGCAGATCACCACTTGCTGGCAAACTTGTTCAAACGGCATTGGCTGGTAGAAATAGTAACCCTGAATGAGCGCAATCCCTTGTTGAGTTACAAAATCCAACTCCTCTTGTGTTTCCACACCTTCGACGACAATTTCTGCTCCAGTAATACGCACGAGCTCACTGGTTAAACGGAACATCTCTCGACCGTTTTTGTGCTTTAAGTTGATGACTAATGAACGGTCAATTTTCACCTTATCAAATTCATACTTGCATAAGTGACCAATAGAGGAATAACCAGAACCAAAGTCATCAAGCGCGATTCTAATGCCTTTCTCTCTCAACTGTGTGAAAACACTCCAAGTTCGCTGCTCATCTTGAATCAGCAGTTCCTCAGTGATCTCCAGTTCAATTTGCTCATAGTTCAAGGAGCTATTCTCGATTAGCTCAATCACTATTTCAGCAAAATTAGGCACAAGAAACGTTTCTGGAGAGACGTTGATCGAAATCTTGAATGTCTTATTGGATGCCAGCGGTGCAACCTCTTTTAACGCTCTTCGGATAACCCATAGATCTAACTCTGAGGTCAGTCCCAATGTAGCGAAATTGGCGAGAAAAGTCGGTGGCGTTATCGTACCATCTTTGCTTCGGTGTCGAATCAGCACCTCAAGAGAAGAGACACAGTGTTTGCTATTGTCGATCTGTGGTTGATAGAACAAAACAAATTCGCCATCGTGTTGCAAATCACTAATCTGCTTTTGTGCTAGAAGGTTGCCACTCATATGAGGCAGTAAACCTATCACACCACCGCTATTCCCCACTTCTTGATAGTTGAAAAACTCATCCGAGGAACCCTTTGAGAACACCGCATGACTGCCCAACACTCGATCCATCTGCTTAAAAAATGGCAGATAAATCATCATGCCGATGACTATGATGACAAATTGAAGGATGGCACCACTGATGCTGCCATCCGTCGCCAGATAGCCACTAAACAAGGTTGGCGTCATCCAGCTAACAAATTGCGACACCGGAGCGACCAACCCAATCCATGTCGCGGTGTAAGCAACTAGAATAGCCACCAGTGGTGTGATCAAAAATGGAATGATGAGAACGGGATTAAATATCACAGGCAAGCCAAACAACACAGGCTCATTGATATTAAAAATACTCAGAATTAACGTCGCGCCAGCTAAGGTGCGATAGCCTTTGTTTTTAGTGAACAACAACATACATAACACTAAGCTAAGCGTATTGCCTGCTCCACCGATTCCCGCATAGATATCGTAGAAACTGCTGGTCAGAATAGGCAGTTCCTCTCCCATGATTTGATACATAGTGAAGCTATCTAGTGAGAGTTGATACAATTCTTGTTTGTAACCCGCGAGTAAGATGTGGCCGTTAATACCTATTGTCCACAACAGATTTCGTACTAACTCATACCATAGACCACCAAGCAACGAGTCAACACCAATGGTAGGAACCAGCTCCTTCACACAAGACATTGAATAAAATGCACCACCAAGGTAATGCCCCAGTGAAACATAGAGGGCCACAATCAAAACCGTGCCAAATATCAAGTTGATCGACTGATCGACGACATTCGGTAAGTCAGACTCCATGTAGACTCTTCGTCGGGTTAAATGCTTTACCGTCAAAGCCACGAGTAGAGGCGTAATGATCGCCAGCGGGTAGTTATCCGGTAGAATCGAACCGGTATGAAGTAATCCCCACTCATTAGATAGGATGACGTAGATCAGCAGCGAAGGCGTAATAACATTGGTACGCGAGATGTTATGTAAACGCGCTAAAAAAAATGAATAGTAAATTAGCAGGAGTATTGGAAAGAGCTTCCACACAAGTTTGCTAATAAACATCAGATAGTTTGCTTGGGATTGAAAACCAAGCTCCGCCAGACCACTACTAATGAGCATAGCAAAGGCAGAAAGCAGCGAAACCGGCAGCAACATCACAAAGACATTACATAAGCCGTTCAGATAAGCGTTTTCCGAAAATCGGGTAAAAACGCGATAGATAAAAGAGGTTTTCATTAAGGAAATTAATAGCCAATAGATTAAAGAATTTACGCACTTGGTGCGCATCCATTGCCTGACGCAGCATTTTCCTTAATGAAATTTTTTGTATCCGTAAGCTGCGCACAAAGCTCCGAATAGACTACCGAGCTCATATAGGCAATTGCGCGCACCATACTCCCTTTTCCGACAAAACTCGAACTAGGTTGTCTATCGACACGACAACCAATTGCAATTATACCAATCACATAACGAGCAAAGCTGATGCTATTTAGTCCGATTGCTGTGCGTTTTTATTGCACGGAAAACGTTGTTCATAAAGCGCCATAAAATCCGCCCTAATCTCTTGTTCCAGATGCGTCGCCTTATCCGTTGGGCAGAAAAGCATAAAGTGGACGATTTGCTCACCCGTGCTGCCACTATTGATATGAATATGCGGCTCTGAGCCTGGCAGATCAACGCCTGCGTGCTTTTCGATCATTGAGTTATAACGTTTGGCAACTTCGCTAAAGTAGTGAATACGCTCATCAATTTTAGCCAAGATCTCAGGGACAAGAGGAAACAGATTCACAAAATCTGGCACGACGATAGAGAAGTCATGGTAGACATAGCGCTTCATAAAATTGAGGTTTTTCACCGGATAGGTAAAGAACATACTGTTAGGTAAGGTCGCCGTTTTACCTGTGTAGTGATACTGACCATGATAGAGGTCAATCTCTTGAATCACCGTCGCCATCATGTTGTGTTCAATTACCTCACCACAGATCTTACCCACTTCTATCCAATCACCAATACGAAATGAACGCGAACTGGCTCGTTGAATTGACCCAGTGAAGCAGAGAATGATCTCTTTAGATGCCACAACTATCGCAACAGCAATTGCGGTGACTGAGAGCGCAAATTCATTGATTTCCGACTGCCAGAGTATAAACAGCAACATGACCAGTACGATGAATGACCCGTTTTTCGTACGTGACATCCAGTTACGCTGTTTCTCTGTCACAAAGGCTACCTCACCACGTATCCGTGACAATATTAGCCGACGACCCAGTGAGATCATCACAATGATCAACACGGTAAACATCAATTTGTGAGTTAGAAGAAAATCGATGACTGCTTGTACTTTCTCCACGCTCTGCTCCTGCTTGGTAATGGTTAAAAAGGGGCAATGTGCCCCTTTAAATAGTTGGTTTTATTGAATGAGTTACTTGGGTAACTCACCCTCTTTGAATACGACAAACGCACGTCTATTCAGAGCATTGGCATCTAGGTTCTGCTCTTGAGTGACTGGGTTCAACTCACCAAAAGACTTAACTTCCCACACAAATTGGCTTGGGTCTAGCTTAGTCTGCAAATATTGCATGACCGATTCTGCTCTGCGCTGCGCGAGCTGCTCATTGTAACTGATTGAGCCTTGATAGTCGGTATGCCCGGCAATCAATACTCGCCCATTTAAGCCAGTTAAATTGTTCGCAAACTCATCCAATGAGATTTTATCGGCTGGATTCAGCTGCGCCTTATCAAAGTCAAAATGAGAGGTCATGGCGACAAAGACTTTGCGCTCTGGTTGTGGAGGCTGACAAAACGCATTTTCCTGCTGGGTTTGTGTTTGTTCAAACACAATATACGCACGACGGTTTTCGGCATTCGCCTGCTTTGTCGTCCCCTCAACCAGTGGCTTAGACTCGCCGTAGTACTTCACCTCCCAATCGTAGCGAGAGGGGTCTAATTGAGTTTGCATGTAAGCTTTTACCGCTTCAGCCCGACGCAGTGACAGTTTAACGTTGTAATCATCCGAGCCTTGATAATCAGTATGTCCGACAATCGCAATCTGACCATGCAGTTTACCAATGCTTGAGATCAGTTGGTCGATTGATGCTTTATCCTGTTGTTTCAACTCTGATTTGTCGAAATCAAAATGGGAAGCCATGGCAATTCGTATGTCTCGCTCTGGCACAATACACTCTCGAATCAAGAACTTCTCTACCTGCGGATCACCAAACTTGTCTATGTTTTCTTTACTTACATAGGTATCGGTAGAGCACGCGGCCAACCCCATTACCATACCTACAGCAAAGAGCGTGTTGAGTTTCATTGTCATGCTAATCCTCTATAACTTACCAACAAGGTTGATAAAGACACCCTTGGCATTGTAGTCATCATCGTTGGCTAAGTTACTGTCAAAGCCAGAGAAGTTATAGCCAATACCAACTTTAAAGTTGTCAGAAAGATGTTTGTTCACTGAAACAAGTGCACCATGCTCAAGTTCATCATTGAGCGTATCGGTTTTCCAGTGATATTCGCCCGTCACATCCCACTCTTTAATGACATGGTAGGACGCGCTTAGACCATATAGGTTGATGTTGCTTTCGACCGTTTGTACGCTCCCAGAAGCACGCTCAAAATCCTCTTTCTTATCTTTGTGCGCGTATTTAGCACCGACATCGACTTTGGCGTTTACCGAGTAGATACCTTCCACTTCGATGATATGTGACTCTTCATTGCTGTAATCGACATCCCGATCGAGATTATCTTTGTCGGCAATATAGGTATAGCGGCTAAGCAGATTTAATCGATCATTATAGATAGGACGATACGCTAGGCCACCTGTTGCTTCAACGAAGCGCTCTAATGTTTCATCGGTCTCTTTACTGATCGATTTCGAATAGTTGAATTTACCGAACAAGGTATATTCTTCGGTTAAGTTCTGAGTGTATCGGTTGGTCGTAACAAACTGATCCACCCTACGCTTATTGACATCGACATTTTCGTTGCCTTTATCAACACGATACTCAATCTTATGCTTGAGGTTAACATCGTCAATATCCATATTGGCGGTGAACGTCACCGCTTTACGTTCCGTGATTTCTAGTTTGCTCGGATCGACGTCGTTTTTCTTCTCAATCTCACCCTGCTGATAACCGATACCAAAATCAATGTCGTCACTCATATCGTAACCAAAGCCAAAGGAGTCAATCTGCCCTTTGCCGTTGTTCTCATTAACAAACTGATTTTCCTGATAGAAATCGACATTGGATGTCAAATCGGCACGCTGCCCTACAACAACGTTATTTTGCCCTTCGTAGTTATCGTCCGTATAAGTTACATAGGTGGTGTAGTTCTCTGTGATGTCGTAACTTGCGGTTGCCTCTGTCGCATCACCGCGATCACCTGTGGTGTATTCGGCTCCCAATGAGAGATCATCAAACACTCGGAACTCAGCACCCACAGAGACACTGTCGTTATCGTCATACTGAGCCGTCTTATCTACCGTAGACTGGCCTTTAATATATACGCTGTTGTCACTGTCCCAGATATAGTCAGCTCTTAAGCCCGCTAGGGTACCCTTACCCTTTACGTTTTCACGATTCAGCTCGTCGACTTGTTTTGCTGCTGCCGAAACTTTAACGTGATCAGTCAGCTTAAACTGAGCTTCAAGCTCAGCCTGCTGAGTATCGGTTTGCTTAGTACCATCGAGCTCTGTCTCTTCAATCGAGGTATAGCGCGTCGCAAAGCTCAGTCGATCGGAGGCTTGTAAACGCAACTCGGTTCCGTATGACAATTGCTCCAAATCGTCACTTTGGCTGGCATAGCTGTAACCCGCATCTTTCGATTTGTACCAAGCCTTAACATCGTTCCCCACTGCACCAAAAATGTTCGGAGCAATGTCGTATAAGCTTGCAACACCTTTAACCTGTATCGAGTCACCTTTACGCTCATCAAAGTCTTCACCCACTGGGGTAAAGGTTAAACCACCATCAAAAGAGACAAAGTTTGAATCCGTCTGACGGCCCTCGCTGTGTGCCCATTCCGCTTTGATGTATGTCCCTTCTGTTGCGCGTAGCGTCAGATCCGTTCCCGAAGCCTGATAGTTCTGACCATCTCGCTCTTCAGTTGCGTAGTTGACTCCAATACCAATGTAGTCGTTTACCCAGCCCTTAGCCCGACCACCGTAAGTCAATGAATCCTTAACGTCGGAGCCTCTTGGCACGTACTCATAATCGACCGCAAGATAGTTTTCAAAACCGTCTGTTGGTGTGTCATCAATCACGCTGCCAAAGCTATCTGAAATGATGTTGTTCAGAGGTCGCATCAAGATGATTCGGCCCTGATATGGGTCGATTTCATAGTCTCGGCCTGATTGAAGTGGTACTTCTCGCTCTGATATACCCGAGTCCTTATTGACGACTTTGACATAGACTTTGTCACTGCCTGGGACTAACTCACCATGACGTAGGAAGTAAAGTGACCCCCCTGTACCGAGGAATTCATCATGAGCAAAAGAGGAGTCTGCTGACGCAGCGAAGCCAACAATATTGAGTCTATCTTCGCCATACTTAGTGGTAGAACGGGTACGATAATCTCCTTTAAAACCATACAAGCTACGGTTGTAGTCATTGTTGTCGGTGCCAGTCAGTCCAGTGTTGTAGTTACCCCACAATACCCGAGACTTATCGTACTCAAGATCGAAGTAGACTTTACCTTTAGTGTTCACCACCTTGTGGATGTTGGCTCCATCGCCGTAATCACCATAGTAAAGTTCATCATCGTCTTCGAGAATGTCGAAGACAGACGAGTCTTCCGCAGCAAATGGATGCTTGAAGATGTCTTTGATCTGTCCATCTTTACTATCAAAGTGCGTGGTTAAACGTAACTTATCGCCGAACTTACCCTGACTGAAGTAGGCAATACGTCCTTGGTTGTAAACATCATCCTGATATTGGTCATTGACACCCAGTGCTCCGGTATCACCCGTTACGCGGTTTTTACCAATATACATATCGGCCAAACCTGCCTGTGCGTAGTAGGTATCTGGAATACGCACGTACAACTGATAGCGGCGCTCATCGCCATTGTCAAAGATGACCTTGGTTGGAAAAATATAGGCGTCAGCAGGCAAGAACTGCTCGGCATATAGCTCCCCATCTTCAACTTCGAATTCATCTTCTCCAATCACCACTTTATCGACACCTTTAAGCCCGGTACCAATAAACTTAGCCAACCCCGAATTGGTCGGGATGTTATGACGCATTAGCTGCGCACGACCAAAACTTCGCGCCAATTGTTCTTCGCTCTGATTACGATCGATATCCACTTCGGAATCTGGGCGTACTAGGTCAATCACACCGATAGTCGTGATGTCCATGTTGCCGTCTTTATCCCAAGCTTTGAACCTGAATTGCAGCTGGTTGCCGACTTCGAATGCATAATCAGTGTCGGTCGAGCCATCCCAACTAATATCAATATCGTTCGCAACCTCAGTACCTTCGATGACCTTAATCGGCTGAGATAGGCTGCGGTCTTGACCACGGAAAATCTCTATTTGATAGCGTTGCATGTAGTAGCTGTAGTTTGAGCTGACGGTAAAGTTAACCTTGTCAGATAACTGTCCCTCTTTAACTTCTAGCTCATCACTTACACTTACATCGAGTACTGGTTCAAAACGGGTAATATCTCGGCTAGCCCAAATAGCGCCCTCTTCGAGGTAGATGCGTGAGCTGTCTTCCTGTTGATGAACTTCGACCTCAATACCCGTGGTATCTGTATCGATTTTCTCCAACTGACTGGTATCTTTTGCCACTGCCATAATGGGAATGGCTGCCATAATACTCACTGCCAAACGAGTCATTTTGAATTTATTCATAATTGTTCCGCCAATCGCGTCTGTTTGTCGTTATAGTTATTCACGATTACTCTTTGTCCTCTACCGAGACACTGAAGTTAAACTTGGTCAGTTTGTTGGGAGAGATCCGTTGTACTCTTGGGTTTTCGCTGATGACTTTCATGCCTGTCGGCAATGAATCGGTATCAACCTTCACCAAGAAGTTCTTACCTTTTTTATCTAGAACCCACTGATCTGGTACATGGTAGCGACCGTACTGATCCGTCTCTATCACAATACCCTCTACTGTGAGTAGTCTTACACCAGGGATGCCATCCTCATAGATCCCTTTGTTTTCTATGACGATTTCCCATAAGTAGTGATCACCATCTTTGTATAGGTTTCTGGTTACATCAAGATTTTCAGCAGATAACCCCTGTTGCTTATCTCCAACATGGCTCGAACTAATATTGCCCTCTCGATCAAACACTAGGCGCGTTCCAGACTCAGTAATGACGCTAAAGCTGAATCCCTCTTTGGTCTTCGTCTCAAGCTGGAAACTCACCTTGTTGCTCGATGGTAAGGTACGGTTTTTAGACATCCCATATAGCTCGTCTATCTCATAACCAGCCACTAATGCCGAATCAAACTGCGTAGACTGTTTTTTCGATTCGACCGCATGCTCATAGTTATACTTAAATTCGCTAGCCTGATTAGCCTGCACGCCATAGACATTACCCGTATGCTCACCTCTTGTATGACTGCGGTCTTTAAGATGATGCTCTTTGCCATCACGAATCATCACTGTGGTGTTGGCAATATAATCTTTGTCACTGACGTTCGCAGACAACTGTACTTCGAATGCGGTTGCATCAGCTTGGAAACCATCTTTGTTATGATCTTCAAACACTTTACCTATGATAGAAGCCGTGTCGAATACCTTATCTGGCATGACTTCAACCGTCGCGGTGGCTGTGTTTGATTTCTCTTCCAAAGCGCCCGTCACCTGACCTTCAGGTGGCGCCATTGCCACCGCTGAGTTGACGTACTTGCCGAATGTTGCGCCAACAGTCACACGCAGTAGGTAACGAATACGAACTTGCTCCGTGATGGTCTTGTCAGCACCGCCATAGGCCAACATATCACCAACATTAAAGGTAAGCGTGCTCGTGACAGCTGGATCATCCGTGTTGATGACATCATCATTGGTATCAAATTGACCATCAGGACCGCTATTGGTGATCTCTGTGGAACCAGCAACATAAGCGAAGCCTGATGGGTAACGATCCACTAGCTTAACGTTCTTAAATTCTGATTCGTTGTTGTTGATGATGGTCACTTCATACTCAACAACGTCGCCGACCTGCGCATCTGTTTTCAGCGCTTCTTTGGTCACCAGTAACTCACCTTCATTGTCAGCAAACTTCTTGACGTGAATAGTGACATCATCCGATGCAGAAATGCCGGTCGCAGGGTCAGTGACAGTAAAGGTATTGGTGATGTTGTCATCCAAACCTTTGTTCAATTCACCGGTAATCTTAATCACATAGCCATTACCCATGTAAGGCAACAGATCGAGTGAAAGCGCTCCATCGGGAAGCATCAGATCTTTATCGGTAAACTCGCCTTTCTTCTGACCACTCGGCCACTCTTCAATCGTTCCTTTCCAAGTAGTAAATAAGGCATTGCCGTTCGCCCCCACCAGCTTAGTGATTTCATCCACCATTTGTGCACCAGAAATGGTCGCCGATCCTTCATTGCTCACACGAAGAATGTAAGTCAGCTCTGAATCATCATTGGTGTACTCAGCGTTCTCACCTTTATCTGTGGTTTTGTCGATTGCAAAGCTGACAGCTTGAGGAGTGATCATCGCACTGACGGTTTCAACCGACACATTTCGTGTTGACGGCGTTGCAGATTGAGACTCGTCGATCTTATGCGTTGTGTTGATAATTTCACCCATAGCACGAGCATCTGTGGTACCCGTGATCGCGATTTCAACCGTGTCCCCCGGAGCAATATCACCCGAGATATTAATGTCATCATTGGCAGCCAATGTACCCACATTAATGTTGGTTCTAGGGTCGGTGCTTGTCGCAGTGATGTCCCAATCGGTAAAGGCATTAACAACTTCACGATCACCGCTGGTTAAGTCCGGTTTAGTCGGAACTTTCATCCTAGAAATCGCATTTCTCAACACGATATCGTTGGCAAAACCTTTACTGTCGTTAAATAGCGTGATGCGGAATGTCGCAGCTTGACCTGCCTTATAGATTGGGTTGTCCGCTGATTCACTGATCACGACGTTATCTGGTTCAGGGATAAGGCTTGCAACGGCAGTCGAACGCTGTGGGCGACCACTGTTGTTGATTACCATCGATGCTTTGTTATCAATCTGCCCGTTAGCAAACTCATTCACTGTGCCTTTAATCACCAGCTCAAGAGTGTCGTTTGGCGCGAGATTGACGACCGCATCCACCTGTTTGTTGTCTCCGCTAGGATCTGGGGAAATCGTCGTCAGCTCGTTGCCTTTGTTGACTTCAATGTTCCAACTAGAAAACGCAGCTTCTTTTGCCCCATTCACGGTATCCACTACCATTGAATCAAGGAGATCTTTCAGTTGAATGCCAGCCACAAAGGCCTCGTTCTGGTTAGCAACAATGACACGGAAAACAGACTCTTTACCCGGTTCATAAGCCATTTCTGTCTCAGTTCCAGTTTCACCAACGTATTTTTCCAATGTCAGAGATACTGGGCGGTGCTTGATGATCGCCTCTGCATTTAACGTTGGCTGACCAGAAAACTCCACACTTACCTGGTTGATAATATCCGTCGTTGCATAACGGTTGACCGTACCATTTATCGTAAAGGTCACCGTGCTATTCGGTGCAATGTCTGCAATAGTATCGATATCAGGATTGTTGCCGCTAGGCACAGACGTCAGTGATGAAGTGACATCACTCAACTGTGTCTCCACTGTCCATGATTCAAATGCCGTGCCGTTCGAACCATCAACCAAAGTGACCAAGACATCGTTCATGATGTCTTTGATGATCACATCATTGGCGAAACCTTCTCCGCCATTGGTGATGGTTACGACAAACTGTGCACTCTGCCCGGCCTGATAGAATTCTTGGTCTGCGATTTTCGTCACCGATATATCTGCTGGCTTAGGCTTAATCGTGGCACTCGGCTCAAAGTTTTTGCCATCGTACGCCACCTTGGCGGTGTTGACGATATCACCTATCGCTTTGGCATCGACTTCGCCTTGAATCGTAAACGTAATCGTATCATTCGGCGCTAAGTCAATCGTCGCGTTAATATCGCTGTTCCAAGCGTAACTGCGTTTATCCACCGATGTCATTGGATCGTTAGCGGAGGAACTGACTGTCCAGCGACTAAATGCTTGTCGGTCAACGCCATCGGCTGTCGATACCATGACCGCAGAAATCAAATCTTCCAGCACTATGTCATTGGCAAAGGCAGCATCCTTATTGACGATTTTGATTTCAAAGCCGTTAACCGTTCCCGGAGTATAAAGTGGATCGAGCGGCTCTTTTGTGACTTCAATCGTTGGAGTCAGTGGCGTACTGATCGCTTCATCTTCAAGCGTCTTACCATCGTATTCAAGCTGAACGACGTTTCGCACTTCGCCTATGATTTCAGGCTTGAGTTTCCCTTTGATCGTAATCGTCACAATGTCTTGCGGCGCAATATCAATGGTGTTGTCGATATAGTTACCCGATAGTGCTGGCAAACTGGTGTTTCCATTGGAAGAGACGGCGCTAATATCAATCGTTGCTGGGTCAAATACTGATATCGTACTGCCGTAAATCGTTTCCGCACTGATACGATCAACTAAGTCCGTAACCTTCACATCGGTCGCCCATACTCGCTGTGTATTGGTCAACACTAGCGTATAAGTTAGGGTATCTTGCGCCTGATAAACACTCTTATCGACGGTTTTCGACACGGTCACTTCCGCATCCATCGGCAAATACGTTGCCGTATCGTTAGCCCCGTCGACGTCATCAGCGGTGACATTCACTTGGTTAGTAATGGCCCCGATCACATTGCTATTCACTGTGCCTTCAAGATGAAGCTGAATCTGAGAGCCGGGTGCGAGATTGAAATCACCACTAAACCCATCCGGTGCATCAAAAGCCGATTGGTCAATCACAATTGTTTTGCTTGCCGAAGGATCTACGATGGTGATCGAGCTGGTTGCACTATCCCATGAGTTGAACACTCGACCTGGCAATAAACTGTCCACGACATCCGCTCGGATACTTGACGCGATATCTTCAACATGAAGATTTTGCAGATAACCCGCGCCGGTATTCTCAATCACAATATCAAAGCCAATCGAATCACCAGGCGCATAAAGCGCTGGAGATAGTGAAGCTTGTTTCGTGACGGTCAGAGCACCTTGCTGAGGATAGATAAAATGCTGCTGTAAATCGTACTGTTTGCTGTCGATGTATAGCGTGTTACCAAACTTACCAATCGCATCGTCTCTAACTTGACCTACCACTTCGATTTTAAGCACTGTCGGCTCGGTACCGGCCGCACCTAATTTGACGACGGCATCAATATCGCCGCTGGTCTGAATGGTACTCGCATCGTTGTGCGCAGCGCTGATATTCGACACAAACGTTGCGTTAGTCGTCCAAGATTTAAGTGCGGTCTGCATTGAACCATCAGCGGTCAGTACCGTAAATTTCGAAATCTCATCTTGAACACGCACATCTGCATTCGAATCGGCTCGGTTGGCAACGTACATGGTATAACGCACTTCACCACCTGGCGTATAACTTGGAGTATCAGTCGACTTAGCCGCGATAACATCAGCGTCACCTTGGCCAAGTACTATTGAGTTCGAGTCCTGACTGTCAACTTTCGCAATGTTAGTGATGGTACCGGTCGCATCGGCATCGACAATACCTATCAGACCAAACACGACTTTATCGCCTGGCATTAGGTCGAAAGTGGCATCAAGAGGCTTATTGCCTGAGTAGTTACCAGAAATAAAGAAACGATCGCTACTAGGTTGTTCAATGATGGTGGTCGAAAGTCCACTGAATGCTTTGGCACCAGTCGATGTACTAATGGCATTGAGCTTATCGATAATCGCAACGTCATTGGCAATGCCTTCACCACGGTTTTCGACCGTAATGGTGTAACTCACCTGACCACCTGGGTTGTATTCACAACCGCTGCCACTGTTCGATGGGAAGCTACAACTACTGCCATCCGCAGTGGTATTGGTAACCAGTTTTTCGAACACGAGATCAGGAGCCACTGGAGGTATCTCTGGTGTTGCGATTTGGTGATTACCGCCCGTTGCTTGGTTCGCGTCAATGGTACCCAGTGCGTCTGGTCTGATAGTGCCCTTGATCAAGAACTGAATCTCTTCTTTCGGTGCAATATCTGCGACGATGTCGAGATCACCTGTTTTGTCGTACGGAGGTAGATAGGTATCGATGTCACCATCTAAACCTGTAGAAATCGTATGCGTGATTTCAGTGTCCAACAATGCTTGGGTAACATTGCCACCGAGCACTTCTACGGTAATGTTCGACAATAGGTCACGCAGTACGGCATTGTCACGCCACACTGGCGTCGTATTGGTGACAGTAAACTGATAAATGACTTCTTCGCCCGGTTTATATGTATCGCCGTTCGAATAGGGTCTACCACCAATCGATACAATCTCTTTGCTGACATCTAGATTCGATGTTTCTGGATTGATTTGCGACTTACCAAACCCAGCACCATTGTATTTAGGCTGAATGGTCACCGCAGTCACTGCATCATCGCGGATCTGGGATTCCATCTTAATATCAATCCAACCATTGGCGGCAATCGACAACTTAGGAATATCAATATCCACATCGGTGCCACCTACGAATGAACCAATATCGGTCGTCACTTCATCAGATTTTGCAACCGAGACAAGCCAAGTAGCTGGTTGGTAAACCACGCCCTGCTGGTTGTCTGGTTGACCTGCGGCAATTTGAGCGAGCTTTGATTTCAGCTTGCTAAACTCTTCACTCAGATTCGCGTTGTACTCAGTACCCTTACCTTTGTTTTCAAGACGCAGACGGTAAACCACTTTCTGCCCATCAACAGTATGGTTGTAGGTTCCCTTTTGCGTTGCATAACTAGCATCCGTGTAGGATTTATGCAGTTTTTGAACATTGGCTGGCAGCATATCTACCCTCTCTGACGGGAGATTATGCTTACCATCAACCTTAGCAGTATTTTGGATGGATCCGACCGCTTTATCCGACACATGCGCCTTAATCGTGTACTTAACGAAGGTGCCTGAAGGGTCAAAACTGCTCGCAGCGAGGTCAAACACCGTATCTATATTGATGTTGTTGGCGACAGAACCCGCGTTTGACAGCGATGAACCATCAACGTCGGTATTGATCGTCCAACTCGTAAATGCTGGACCTGTTGTGCCATCGAAATATTCGGTTGAGATTCCCTGAATATCATCAAAGATGGCAATGTCTTGTAAGTGAACATTGTTTTTGTTTTTGAGCAGGATCTGATACTCGATGTAACCACCAGGTGTGTATCCACCCGAGAGCTCGGTGCTACCGTCAACATCGTATATTTTGGTCACATGCTTCTCAAAGTCATATTTCTCAGTGTCGGCTTTCGACTCAGCACTCACTGTGTCACCGTCGACCTTGAGCAAGTTGACAATATTACCTACCGCATTGGTATTAACTTTAGCACGAACAACATACTCAACCGTTTCACCGGCCGGAATTGAAGCATGCGTATTTATATCTTGGTTATTTGCAATGGTTTTATCGAGATCAACTTCAGCATGCGGATTGCCACCAACAACCTTAGGTTCTATCGTCCAACCTTCTGGAAAGGCAACGCCTTCGCTACCATCAAGCAAACTCACTTTGATAGTCGAAAGTGTGTCGACAACTGGAATATTGTATGCTCCGCCCTTACCATCATTTTTGATCGTAAGATGGTAAGTCAGCTCAGCACCTGGTTGATAGTTTTTCTGCTCGACTGTTTTAGTAAACGCTAGATGGTAGTCGTACGGTTCAACCGTAATTCCACCAATAGTGATATCCCCAACGGCATCGTCACGTACTACGCCTTCGACGGTATAAAGAACATAATCTCCACCTGCAACGTCTATGGTTGTCGTGATGTTTTCATTGTCCTTAACTACACCATCTAGGGTGCCGTCCGTTGTGCCATCGCCACCATCGCTGTCTTCTTTTTCAACCGCGACAGAGAAGTTGTCATTAAACGGGTTAGCATTCGTTCCATCTAAAAGCAGAACGCTTACTCCCTTAATGTTTTCAGCCACACGGTGGTTATTGAAATAACCACGGTCAGAACTGACTTTTACTTTATAAGTCAGCGTATCACCTGGTGCATAAAACGCACTCTTCTTACCATTGACCAATAGTTCACGAGTCGTTGTGCCACCACTGTCCACTCGTTCCATTTCATGGTGCGACACATGCGACACCTCCGAGACTTGTTTGTAATCACGGAAGATATAGGCGTTGTTGGCGATGATAGGCTCTAATATCCCTACTGAATTACGAGAACCAACCACGTTGTCTTTGACTCGAGCTTTGATCTTAACAGTGCGCGTCTCGCCGGCTGCTAGAGAAAACGAACTGCTAACACTGCCTGGCGGATAGACAAGATCTTCTGTAGTTTGACCTTGCCAACCGGCACCGTCACCGTAATCAAACTCCCAGTATTCAAATGGAGATTGGTCTTCATACTCTTCAAACTGATTGTTTTTTTTGTTGGCAAGTACCGACTTAATTTCCTTAATTGGATCAACAAGTTTCAGGTTGTCTGCCGTATTATCACTGTTGTTCTGTAAATAGATAAAGTAGGTCACATCCTGTCCCGGCGTGAAGCGAGTCACGTCGGCAGTTTTTAGGATAGACACGTTCAGTTTTGCGTCGCCACTGTCACCAATTTCGGCGGTCGCGGATTGGTCAAGATTATTGACTGGGTCGTGGATCTCTACCGTGTTAGAAATTTCATCTTTGCTGTAGTCATTTTTGACTAAACCGCGAATTTTATAGGTAACAAAACCCATCCCCTGAACCGTTTGAGGGTCAATATCAATACGGGTATCTATGTTACCGTTGTTGGGGTAGTTCGACTTAACATCAGGATAACTACCTGTTTTAAAAGGAGAGTTATTCTTATCTGTGATGGCTTGTATTGTCCATTCCGAAAACGCATTCATACCCGCGATATCATCAGTGACTCGCACTTCATTCGCGTAACCTGCACCACGGTTATAAACCGTGACATCAAACTCTACCCACTGCCCCGGAACAAACTCATTCTCTTTGGTGGTTTTTACTACGACAACATTGGGCGCTTTTGGATAAACCACAGCAGCATCTTGCATCCCTGACTGAGAGTCTGAATCTGGAGTTTCAACTACGGCACTGTTGTCTATCCGCTTATAGATAATTTCATCACCATTGCTGCGATCAATCTGAGCAGTAATGGTGTAAACAACCTCAACGTTTGGCGCAATCTGGGCGACGGTATCAAGATCTTTGTTATCTTCAAAAGTCCCGACCTTGGTGAAAGTACTATTGCCGTTTAGCAGTGGATCATCCGAAATAATCTCTGCACTGATCGTCCAAGAAGAGAAGACTTTTTTCGAAATGTTGTCTGGTTCAAGTAGGCCAGCCTCAATCGTCGAAATGCTATCTTTGACTTTTACATTAGTGGCATAACCATTCCCTTTCGCATTGATAACACGCAGACGATAGGTGATCTGGTTTTCCATTTTGGAATAGCTGGTTTGATCGGTATGGAAGTTCGCATCGTTGTTTGTTTTTACTTCTTTGATCAGATTAATATTGAAATCTCGCGGATCCGAACCTCGGTCAGCATAGACGGAATCATCCACTGTCACGCTGTTTTCAATATGACCATTCGCCAATGGATTGGTCTTAGCTTCAATGGTGTAGATGATGTAACCGCGCGGCTCAATCGTTGCTTTTACATCCAGAATGTCAGGACTGCTCACACTACCACTGATGCCTGTGTCTGATGCCGTTGATGGTGAACCGTTTTCTTTATACGCTTGTGCGGTAATAGTCCAACTATCGAATGCAGTAATCGTATTGCCAAAGATGTCGACAGTTTCTAGCTTATCGATAGCATCCATAACATGCACTTGGTCTGCAAAACCATCGCCGTCATTATCAACACGAATAGTGTAAGTTAGCGTATCACCTGAAGAGTAGTAACGTGAATCAACATCTTTACTCGCTCGAAGGTTATCCTCAGGCATCTGCACACCCGAACCTTCTTCTATCACGTTATCACTACACGCAGGGTTGTCATCGAGAATCAGACCCACGCTCGAATCGTTGACTTCAGCAGTAAGCTTGTAAGTCACGAACTTACCAGGTGCAATATCTGGTGACACTGTCACTGGAGAGCTGGTCCACGAGCCATAGCTATATTGGCCATGATCGGTACCTTGATTATCTTCTGCGCTGATAGGTTCCAGCTTCCAACGTTTGAAAGCCTGCCCCTGACCTGCACCAGCAGCCATATCTGTGGTAACACAAGTTAAGTCATCGACGATTTGCAGATCGTTAGCGAAATATTTTGACGAAGAGTTGGAAACTTTAATCTCATATTCAACGGTATTGCCCGGGATATACTCAGACTCTTTGGTCGTTTTAACGATCTTAATTTCAGAGTCAGAAACATTGAGCGTTCGCTCTGCAGCAAATATATTGCTGATTTGCGCGTCTTGCTCAAGAGCACCATCAGCGTTGAATATCGCCGCATTAGCCCCTTTTATCTCACCGATCGCGACGGGAGAAATACTCGCTTTAAGCTGATAAGTGATGCTTTCATTTGGGTAAATAGAAACTTGGTCATCAAAATCTACATCTGATTGAGAGCCGAGGTCTTTATACTTGGAAAGAGAATTGCCACCAATATCGGTCACCTCAACACTCCACTGAGCGAATGGATTACCAGATAAGTCGCTGCTATTGTGCTCAGGTTGTAAGTTGTTACCTAAACCTAAGTCAGTGATCAGTTGTTTGATATTGTGTTTAACATGATAGCCGTAAGCAATGCCTTGACCGCGGTTGCTAACTTTAATAGTAAAGACACGCTCTGAACTAACCAGATATGGCGATGCATTATTGAGTGTATGTTCAATACTAACGATGGGCTGAGCTGGAGGGGTGATTTGCTCATCACTTTCAATATTGCCTTCTTTGGTATGCGCTGTTGCTGAAGTGACAATGTCTCCAACAAGATCGTTAGCTACCGTCGTTGTAACGGTATAGGTCAGCTTGCCTCCTACCACAATCTTTGCGTCTGTAACCGCCAGATCACCGCTCGTAGCAAAAGTACCAAGTTCACTGCCACTACCGGTTGTTTTACCACTAATGGTGACATTACTAAACGGAGATGAAGTTGCTCCGTTGCTATGCTCGACAGCCAGTGATTCGAACGCTTGATTGATATCAAGACCTTGAACTCGATAACTGCCTGTGTTGGTCACCGTGAGGGTATAAGTCAGTGAATCACCGACGAGGTACTCATCTTTATCTGCCGAGAGAGCCAGTTCATATTGGTAAGGAACTGGGTTAAAAACACTCGCCACACTCGGTACAAACACTTCTGCGCTACCATCGCCATCAACGTCTGCTCTAACCGTGGTTTTGCCAAGTTCTATTTTACCAATCGCATCATCACTCACTTTGGCTTGGATGAGATAATCGTTGCTACCGAATGGGAATAACTTTGCATCAGATACCGACAGATTCGAATCACTGCTGGTAAACGAACCAGGGTTTGACCCCCAACTATTTGAAGCCGTAATTGTGACTGAACTAAACGCTTTACCACGGCCAGACTCGGTGTCGGTCTGTGTATCCCAGACAAGGTCTTCCACTTCTACGTCACGGAATGTTTTCGCAGTAGTATTTTTTACGGTGACATGATAATCAATCAACTGACCATTTTCGTATGCCGAACTTGCAGGTGTAACAACAACTTCTATATCTGCCGCAAAGGCTTGTATAGAAAACATTGCAAATAACACTGTGATTAAAGAATACAGTTTTGAAGGAATCTGGTTTAGCAAAACGGTTTCATCCCATTGTCTAATTACTACTATCGCGATTGTTTTATTTTTTTGATTAGCAGCGGTTGAGCAAGCTACGCATTATTGTTTTGAACGGTCATCGGTTGTCACTGCTCTGTCAAAAAGCATCTATTGAGTGTAAAAAATATCAAATACTCAAATTTGAGATACCTTTAAAGCCTATTATTCAGAAATATCCTACATAATAGTTATCTATATCTTGCCGACGTAATAAACTGGTCAAAGCTTTCACACCAGATAATAACGGTGTTGTATTTAGCCGCATCAAACCCTGTTGGAAGAGTGACAGTAAAGCGATCGAAACTTTTGACATCACCAACCTGAACCATCTGTTCTTTTTGCGCTAAAAAATCTGCTTCGGTTTCAATAAAGGTTGGCGAAAAATATAACTTGTAGTCGGGCCCAGGAGCCAAACCGCCAACAAAGGCAACTTCATCTTGGCTGATGGAAAGTGAACCTTCTCCCCAATGTAAAAAATCACTATCTTTGCGATCTTTTTGAAAACTCGCAGTATAAATAGCCTGCGTGGTGATACTTTGCACCTGCTGCATCGTAGGAGATGGAGGTTGAGTGAGAATGGGCAACGCATAAATTCCTAATGCAAAGCCCAATGCGATACACGTCGTGTGTGTTAGCAGCAGCAATATCCTTTTCATCCTGACACTCACTTGAAAAATTACTGCTATAAATGTATATGATTTTTAATAAAATATCATTGTTGAATTAGATACTTATTGATAATTAAGAGCTGTTTTCTCTGCCAATGTCACAATAACTTTTACCGCTTGCTCCATTCCCTCTATCGAAACGAACTCATGGATGCCATGAAAGTTGTAACCACCGGTGAAAATGTTAGGGCATGGCAGGCCCATAAATGATAATCGCGCACCATCCGTACCACCACGAATTGGCTTAATCTGGGGCTGAACATCGCACGCAATCATCGCTTGTTTCGCTAACTCTATGATATGCGGATACGGCTCCACTTGCTCTTTCATGTTGAAGTAGCTATCGGTTAACTGCAATTCAACTGAACCGTGCGTTAATTGGCTGTTCAACTCGGCAACTTTTTCAATCATAAATTGTTTACGAGCCGCTTGCCCTTCACGGTCAAAGTCTCGGATGATGTAGCCCAGCTCGCTACGCGCAACCGACATACTCGCGGACTTCAGATGGTAGAAACCCTGATAGCCATCAGTGCACTCAGGAGTCTCGTCACTTGGCATCATCATTTGGAACTGAGCAGCAATGTTCATTGAGTTGACCATCTTGTCTTTTGCTGTTCCAGGATGAACATTGACACCATGGCAAATAACATCAGCACTGGTCGCATTGAAGTTCTCAAATTCCAGCTCACCGACCGGACCACCATCAATGGTGTAAGCCCATTCGGCCCCGAACCTTGCCACATCAAACTTGTCAGCACCTCGGCCGATCTCTTCGTCCGGCGTAAAGCCAATACAGATCTCACCGTGAGGGATTTCGGGATGGGCGATAAGCTCCGCCATAGCAGAAATAATTTCCGCAATGCCTGCTTTATTGTCTGCCCCAAGTAACGTTGTCCCATCTGTGGTAATCAAGTTATGCCCATGTAATTGATGCAAATCGGGATATTGAATTGGAGAGAGTATTTGGTCACCTTTGCCTAACGCAATATCACCACCCTGATAATCTTCTACAATCTGCGCTTTTACATTCTCACCTGAAGCATCAGGTGCAGTATCCATATGCGCGATAAAGCCAATCGCTGGAACAGGATAATCTACGTTACTTGGTAGCTTAGCCATTACATACCCATTGGAATCGAGAGAAACATTACTTAAGCCAAGTTCAATCAATTCCTGTTTAAGAAATTGAGCAAAGGTCATTTGTCCTTCGCTGCTTGGACAGGCAAGATGGTTCGGATTTGATTGAGTATTAAAAGTCACATAGCGCAGAAAACGTTGTACCAATTCATTCATAAATACATTCTCTTATAATTTAAGCCTTACTCATAACGAGCTCTCATCGTACGCCTTCTTAGCTACAAGGCTTTGCTATAAATCATTTTTTTCGCAATAACTAGCGAATACAAAAAAGCCCGAAGAGCATAGCTATTCGGGCTTAAAAATATTCAAGTTGCAGGATTAAAGCAGAATAAAGATACCTGCTAAACATGCACTCATCAGGTTAGCTAATGTGCCAGCAAGCACAGCCTTAATGCCTAAATTGGCTACTTCCGCGCGTCTCTCTGGCGCAATAACACCGATTGATCCCAGCTGGATTGCAATAGAACCAATGTTAGCAAAACCACAAAGTGCAAAAGTAATGATGACTTGGCTATGCTCTGAAAGCAGAGCTTTATGTTCAACAAAATCAATGAACGCAACAAATTCATTCATTACGATCTTCTGACCAATGTATGAGCCAGCCATCAACACTTCATTGGAAGGAACACCTATAACCCATGCGAGTGGCGAGAACAAATATCCAAACAGTGCTTGGAGCGTAATGCCACTAAAGCCAACCAACTCACCTAGACTTTCAAGACCCGTGTTCACCATCGCAATCACACTGACAAAAGCTATCAGCATAGTACCCACCGCAACAGCCACCTTCATGCCATTCATCGCACCACTTGCTAGTGCATCAATCACATTACTCTCTTGCGCTTGATCCATTTCAATATTTGATTGGTCGATAGGAGTATCACGTTCAGGCACAATGATTTTTGCCATCATCAAACTACCTGGTGCAGCCATAAAACTCGCGGCAATCAGATATTTTAACTCCACTCCCAGACCTGCATAGCCACCGAGCACACTCCCTGCTACAGACGCCATGCCACCAGCCATAACCGCAAACAGCTCAGAACGAGTCATTCGAGAAAGAAAAGGACGAACTAGAAGAGGAGACTCACCTTGAGAAAGAAAAATGTTACCCGTTGCCACCAAAGATTCTGCTTTACTGGTGCCAAGGAATTTTTGAATACCGCCACCGATGAACTCGATAACTTTTTGCATAATGCCGAGATAATAAAGTGCAGAAATAAGAGCACTGAAGAAGATGATGATAGGAAGAACGCGAACAGCAAAAATGAACCCAGTGTTGGCTAGATCACCAAATAGGAAGGCTATCCCTTGGTCTGCAAACCCCAATAAGCTCGATACGCCGCTACTTAAACTTGTTAATGCTGCCTGTCCCCAAGGGAAGTAAAGCACTAACGCTGCGAAAGCAACTTGAAGTAACAGAGCACGGGACACTGTTTTCCAGTTAATTGATTGGCGACTTTCCGACAGTAATACTGCACACAAAAGCAGGGTAATGACACCGATTAAGCCAAATAAAACATTCATTAAAAATTACCTCTACAAGCATTGAATTGGTAGCTGGTCCTGTCCTTGGGGTCATTCACCATTCCCTGTGACGGCTTGTATTGGTAGAGCTGTTATTCTCAACCGGGCGGAAAGTATAGCGCCACGAATGAGAGTTTCATCACATATTTTTACGCAAACGTTCAAGTGTTCAATGTATGACCACTTTGCATATTTGGGACACCTATTGGTCGCGGTTAACTTCGTTTTTACCCTTGTCAACATACGCACTTAAACACCCATAAAATTGGAACCAAACTCTCAATTTCACTATCAGGGCATCACAATTATTGGCCAAAAACTGGCGTTATGTCATTTGGCACCTAGTGTTAAGTAACAAAGCTTAACGTACCTTTGGTATGACAATTAAGTTCACTACAACGTCATAGGCGAACCTAGCTAACACAACTAAGACTTTCCCCCGCTCATGCGGGGATTTTTTTGGCTCGTAAGGAAGGATCGTATGGCATTTTTCCTCCCAACCGCTAGAATACCCGCCCTACTTTGATGTCTGAGAGCCTATATGCAACGCGATTACACTTACAGCAGTCTCACTCAAACTTCTCGTGAAGAGCTTGAAGAATTGAGCTTGAAAATGATTCATCGTCTTATTCCTGAAGAATCAATGACAGAACTGTTTACGTTTGAGCAAGATGAGGCCGAAGATCAGGATAAGCTTCAAGAAGCTCAGTTTGACGCAATGCTCAGAATGAACGCTATCGCACTGAGCCAACTGCCAGCATTGTTTGAAGAATCGGACAATAAGCAGCAAAACATCATTCGAATGCAGCGACTACTGCTGTGGCATTTTTACACAGTATCGTTTCATCTAGAGCGAGCGATTCCACTTGAGACTCACTGTAACCACGTTGAGATAATCCTCAATGAGAGCCCTCAAAACGCACTCGAATGGGTAACGACACTCACTGACTTACTGCGTCAATACGCTCAGATTGCACAATCAAAATGACGATACTAGAAAGGATGATCTGCGAGTTGCTGACTGTCTTCTAGCATCTGTTGTGCAACATACTGGTGTGTCGCTGTTGTCGGATGGGTTACGTCCCAAAACACAAACTTATCCGAACCTTGATAAGCACACTCAGAGCGCAAAGGATGGTTGTACAAATAGTCGACGGATGAAGAACGATTAATATCGAGACACGCTTCACTTGCGTTAACAAATCCATGCGCTTGAGGATCGGCAACCAAGCTCTCAAACAAAGCATGAGTATCATGCAGAGTAATGGTGTCCCCCTGTGCAGTGTAGTACGCCACTTGTGCTTTTATGAATCGATTCATCTCCACAATCTTCGCGCGAATTTTGTCAATGTCTTCTTGGGTAGAATAGCGAAACTGAGGCGCACGTGTTGCGTCTGGTAACGTCATTAACAAGAGGTGCTTCGCCCCAGCGTCGGTAAGTCGAATCAGTGCCTCTGCATAATCAGATTTAACCTCTGCGACACTTCGGTTGTAATTCATGAAGTCATTCAATCCAAACTCCAAGGTAAATAGCGTATTTTCAGGTCGGTAGTTTTTCGCTAACTTCGCGTAGGTTAAATAGGATGTGACCTGATCCCCGACGCCCGTTAACGCAATGTATTGGTTCTCGCCTGCAGCCCCACCGACCGCCCAGTTGTAAAGAGGTAGATTCTTCGCTTTAGCAATGTATTCCGTCCAAACAAACCCGTTTGAAAAATGCCCCAAGAACCAACTGTTCGGGTTAGGGAAGCGCCACTGCGAGGCATTAAAAATATTGCCGGTATCCGATAAGCTATCGCCAAACGCAATCATCTTGTTGATTTGCTGCGGCTGAACAACAGGGTCATTGCTCCAGATCGAATGGTTATATGAGAAACGATTGTCGGCCGCATAGTAAGTAATATCGGCATTGTCATTCGCTAGATCCAATGTTTGTTCGCAACGTTGTTTAATGATGCTGTGGGGAGTGTCGGTATAAAACACCCAATGTCTTACAGCTCTTTTTGAGATAGTGATGAAATAACACCGCTATATCGTCTGGACGCTGTCGCAAAGCTGGCATTTCTATCCCCCCCCCCTGATTGAGCACATAATAGAGCTCGGGAATTAACCGCTGTTTAGCGATGAGTGTTTCTGGATCGCAGCCTAAAACAGCGATCACACGTAACGGCCTACCCTTGCGGTAGGTCTTTTTTTTATGCAAGTAAATTACCACCTTCTAAAGAAGGTGGCTTTGTGTGAGCCCCCTAAAAGGGGGCCTTTGTTTAGTCCAGCGCTA
>NZ_JBNJOH010000023.1:0-62171 GCF_050113735.1 Vibrio sp. TRT 2004
TAGAACTACAGGCAAAGCCTCACTGAATGATAACCACCTACTGAAGTAGGTGGTTTAGGGCTGAAAATAAAAAAGGCCACCGAAGTGACCTTTTTCTAAAACTTAACCTAAGCAATGCTTATTTTACACGACTAACGTATTCGCCAGAGCGAGTATCTACTTTGATCACTTCGCCGATAGAGATAAACAGAGGAACGCGTACTACTGCACCTGTAGACAGTGTTGCAGGTTTACCACCCGTACCTTGAGTATCGCCTTTTAGACCTGGATCTGTATCGGTTACTTCTAGCTCAACGAAGTTTGGTGGCGTTACCACGATTGGGTTGCCGTTCCAAAGAGTTAACATACAAGTGTTGTTTTCAACCAACCACTTAGCGTTGTCACCTACCGCTTTAACATCAGCAGCAATCTGCTCGAATGTTTCGTTGTTCATAAAGTGGTAGAATTCGCCGTCGTTATATAGATAATCTAGGTCGATATCCATTACGTCTGCAACTTCACAAGTATCACCAGACTTGAAGGTTTTCTCTAGCACTTTACCAGAAAGAAGTTTACGAATTTTTACGCGGTTGAACGCTTGGCCTTTACCAGGTTTAACGTATTCGTTTTCCAAGATAACGCAAGGCTCGTTATCAAGCATTAGTTTTAGACCGCCTTTAAATTCATTGGTGCTAACAGTAGCCATTTTTTCCTCTTACATTCTTAGAGCTAAATTCAATGCCGCACATCATAACCCGAAAAGTTGAATCTGTTGAGCAAAACTGGCTTAAACAGCTAGCGAATGGGATCTCGGATCCTGCAAAACTGCTCGAACAACTTGAAATTGATCCGCCCCCTTGGCAGAACGGGTTTGAAGCTCGAAAGCTTTTTGCGCAACGTGTGCCGCAAAGTTTTGTCGATAGAATGGAAAAAGGCAACCCTTATGACCCGCTTTTACGTCAGGTGCTGCCCTTGAGTGAGGAGTTTGAAATTCATCAAGGATATTCCAACGATCCGCTCGAAGAGCAGAGCAATGCCATCCCAGGATTACTGCACAAATATCGTAATCGCGCATTAATGATTGTAAAAGGCGGCTGTGCCATCAATTGCCGCTACTGTTTCCGTCGTCATTTCCCGTACGACGAAAACAAAGGATCTAAGCAAGTTTGGCAAACCAGCCTCGACTACATTCAGCAGCACCCTGAGATCGATGAGATCATTTTATCCGGTGGCGATCCTCTCATGGCCAAGGATGAGGAGTTAAATTGGCTCATCAAGCATATTGCAGATATTGGCCATATTAAGCGCTTACGTATTCACTCTCGCTTACCTGTCGTCATCCCAGATCGCATCACCCAGACTCTGACGGACACATTGGCTCAAACTCGTCTACAAGTGATCTTAGTTACGCATATCAATCATGCACAGGAGATAGATCAAACTCTGACCAACGCATTGTCTCGACTCAAACAAGTTGGTGTTACTCTACTCAACCAAGGCGTGATGCTTAAAGGTGTGAATGACAGTGTTGCTAGCCAAGTTGCGCTGAGTAACGCACTGTTTGATGCAGGCATTCTGCCGTATTACATCCATGTACTAGACAAGGTGCAAGGCGCTGCGCATTTCTTTATTTCCGATCAGGAAGCCAAAAGAATCATGGCCGGCGTGCTGGAACAAGTCTCTGGTTACTTGGTACCGAAACTGACTAGAGAAATTGGCGGCCGCGCCAGTAAAACCCCTCTCGACCTACATTTAGAGTAGTAATGAAAAACGTACGTGGATTTACCCTGATTGAACTCATTATCGTCATTGTTGTGCTCGGTATCCTAGCGGTCACAGCGTTGCCACGTATGTTAAATATCCAATCGGACGCACGCATTTCAGCCCTACAAGGGTTACGTAGTGCCATGCAAGGAGCAAACGATCAGTTAATTGGTTTGTCATCGGTTCGAGGTCTCGACACCGAGGAGAACGCTTCGATTGAAATTGAAGGTGAGAATGTCTTGCTCGTCTACGGCTATGCGAGAGCAGACAATGCAAACGCATGGGCTCATCTTATTGATGCCAACATAGAAAACACCACTTGGGGCAGCGACAATGCTGACTGGTACTTTAGCAATACCAATGGTGACGATGGCATCATTCTCTATATGCCGGCGAGTCGAAGACAAGTTGGACTAAACTGCTTCTTACAGTACACCGAGGCGACGGAAACTGATCCTCCGAATTTCATTCTTACCACAGATGGCTGCTAGTTTTTTTTCTTAAAGATAGAAATCTTTTGTTCGATCGACACCTGTAATCTATGCATACTCGAGCGTTTTGGAGGTCATAATGCAACCAACTTTAGATCAACTATTAGACTTAGGACCGTTTAGTTGGCTAGCGCTACTTTGCTGCGCTATCAATGGTATTTTAATTGGTGTCGAACGTCAGACTCGTGGCAAACCTGTCGGTATTCGTACTTCAATTCTGATCATTTCTGGTACCTATCTATTTATGTCGATGGCCGTATCACTCTCGCCAAACACCCTTGACCAAGCTCGCGTGCTTGGGCAAATCATTACCGGTGTTGGTTTTCTTGGTGCCGGTGTAATGATGACGCAAGATGGCAAGATCCACGGTGTGACATCCGCAGCAGTTATCTGGATGCTTGCCGCTCTAGGCTTGATGATAGGGTTAGGATACTTACAACAGTCCGTTGTTATCACCTTGCTCGCACTCACGGTTCTGCTTGGCGTAGATAAAGCAGAAAACAGAGTTAAGGCGTTACGTCGAGGCGTACACCAAACATTCCAGAAACGTAAGAGATTACGTTCTGGTACATAAGCCTTAGATATAAGTCGACCTATTTCCTCCATTTAAGCTTCGTTATTTGATAACAAACAAAGAAGAGGCGAATAGTGAAAGTCATGCGCGAGATAAGCAAAAGACCTCACATTTCGCCTACCCCTTTCGGGTTAGCATAATCACAACTTTCAACTTACTGTAGGGTTAGATTATGTTTTACGTACATATGCTCCTGCTTCTGACGGTCATTTTTATCGGTATCCGCCATGGAGGCATTGCGTTTGGTTTACTCGGTGGCCTGGGCGTTTCTGTTCTGGCCTTCGTTTTTGGTGTCGCACCGGGATCACCTCCTATCAGCGTAATGCTGATCATTCTCGCGGTGGTCGCAGCATCAGCCACACTCGAAGCAACGGGTGGCCTCAAGCTACTGGTTAAGTTCGCAGAGCGCCTGCTACGCAAACACCCTAGTCAAATCGTCTTCTTAGGCCCACTTTGTACTTACTCTCTTACTGTGTTGGTCGGGACTGGCCACTCGGTTTACCCACTTCTTCCTGTTATTTATGATGTGGCATATAAGAAAGGTATTCGCCCTGAAAGACCAATGGCAATGTCTACGGTCGCTTCACAAATGGGGATCACGGCAAGTCCGATTGCAGCAGCAGCGGCTGTTGTCATGGCGACTGCCGCAGACAACAGTCTCGATATCAGCCTAGTTGACGTACTGCTTGTCACCATTCCAGCAACTCTGATTGGTGTACTTGTTGGCTGTTTATGGAGTTTGAAACGCGGTAAAGATCTCGATCAAGATCCAGCATTCATTGAACGTTGCCAAGATCCTGAATTCAAAGCACAGCTAATTGATGCTAGCGATGAAGACGATCAAACCCCTAGCCACGAAGGCGTTGCGAAGAAAGGTTTAACCATCTTCCTCGCGGGTATTGCCACCGTCATATTTGTCGCGATGTTTGGTAAAGATTTGGGTCTGCTACCAAGCGGAGTTAAGATGTCGGTAGCGATTCAGTTCCTGATGCTATCTGTCGGTGCGTTGATTCTACTCACCACTAAAGTAGAGCCGAAAAAAATCGTCCACAGTAACGTGTTTATCGCAGGTATGACGGCGGTGATCATCATCTTTGGTATTGCTTGGATGAGTGACACGATTATCGGCTTCCACAAACCCTACTTAATCAGTTTGGTGAGTGACATTGTGGCCGCGCATCCATGGACTTTCGCCATCGCGATGTTTGTGGTGTCAGTATTCCTCAAGAGTCAGGCTGCGGTTCTTACCATCATGCTGCCACTTGGATTTGCGATGGGCATTCCAGCCCCTGTTCTGATTGGTGTACTACCCGCATGTTATGCTTACTTCTTCTTCCCGTTCTATCCAAGTGACCTAGCCGCGATTACCTTCGACCGCTCAGGGACAACCCAAATCGGGAAGTACATTCTCAACCACAGCTTCTTGCTACCAGGTTTCATTGGCGTGGTTACCGCTACGACTGTCGGTTACGTTATCTCAACCATGATTGTGAACTAACCAAACGACAAATAGTAAAAAAGCCAGTTGGTTTCCCAACTGGCTTTTTATTTGAATCATTTTAGCGATGTGCTTAGAACAACTCTTCCGCTACCTTGAACAGGTCAGTGCGTACAGGACGCTTCATGTTCTCGATTGCATCGATAATATCGTGGTGAACAAGTTGCTCTTTCTGAATACCAACACAGCGACCACCTTGACCTTCCATTAGAAGATGTACAGCGTAGTTACCCATACGTGAAGCGAGTACACGGTCAAACGCAGTTGGACGACCACCACGTTGAATGTGGCCCAGAACCGTAGCACGAGTCTCACGACCTGTTGCCGCTTCGATCTCTTTAGCTAGCTCGTTCGCATCCATCATTAGCTCTGTTAGAGCAATGATCGCATGCTTCTTACCTTTAGCGATGCCATCTTGGATATTACCAATTAGCTTCTCTTTATCTAGACCCGTTTCTGGTGTGATGATGTACTCACAGCCACCAGCGATCGCAGACATAAGCGTAAGATCACCACAGTGGCGACCCATGATCTCTACGATAGAAATACGTTGGTGAGAAGATGAAGTATCACGTAGACGGTCGATCGCATCGATAACTGTATTAAGAGCAGTTAGGTAACCGATTGTGTAATCTGTACCTGCGATGTCGTTGTCGATTGTGCCAGGAAGACCAATACATGGGTAACCCATTTCAGTCAGCTTCTTCGCACCCATGTAAGAGCCGTCACCGCCGATAACAACAAGAGCTTCAATGCCGTGTTTCTGTAAGTTTTCGATCGCTTTTTGGCGAACTTCGACTTCTTTGAACTCAGGGAAACGTGCAGAACCTAGGAACGTACCGCCCTTGTTGATCACGTCAGAAACGCTTGAACGATCCAGTTGTTTGATACGATCTTCATATAGGCCTAAGTAGCCATCGAATACACCGTAAACCTCTAACCCTTCAGATAGTGCAGTACGAACTACACCACGGACTGCTGCGTTCATACCAGGTGCGTCACCGCCACTTGTTAAGACACCGATCTTCTTAATCATGCTCACCCTCGATTTTTGGGAATCTTATTTCAATTTTTACGTCAGCCGCTTTCAAACAAGCCACCAACAAAATTCCTTTAACTGTGCAATATGTTACCTTTCCTAGAAAGGAATACTACTTTTATTTGCATCAAATTATGTAAGTTTTCTACTTATGTAAGAGTATTACAGCTTTGCACATTGACTTACTTGATACACATCAGGATCACAGTTAAAAATGGTATCGCTGAAAAGATAGTCAATAGTTGACGGTTTGTCTGCGTTATTACTCTTACCAATCTTGAGATTTCTGGACTTTCTCCGCTCCCAATACCACAGAATAGGGATCCTGATGAATTAGTACATCCGATTGAGGAAAAAGCTCAAGCAATTTATCCTCGACTTGATCAGAGATTCGATGCGCCTCAAGCAATGGCATATTATCTTCCAATTCCAAATGAAGCTGAATAAAACGTGTCGGGCCAGACATCCGTGTTCTTAGTTGATGAACGCCCAGTACCCCCTTCACATTCAAACAACATTGTCGAATGGCTTTAAGTTCATCATCCGGAAGCTTTCTGTCCAGTAGCGTTTGAATGGCTTCCTGAACCATCTTGAATGCGCTGTATAAGATAAACACACCGATCCCGACAGCAAACACCGCATCTGCCTGTGTGATACCAAACCAACTTAAACCCAGCGCCAGCATAATAGCCGCGTTCATATAGAGATCAGACTGATAGTGAAGTGAATCGGCTGCGATCGCTTGGCTGCCCGTTTTTTTGACAACTTGTTTTTGGAAGGTAACCAAACCCAATGTCACCGCAATGGCAAACAAACTGACATATACGCCATACTCTGGTGACTGGAGAGCATGAGGCCTGAAGAAACGTTCTATACCGTTAAGAATAAGAAAGACCGCCGAACCTGAAATGAACATCGCTTGAGCTAAGGCAGCTAAAGATTCTGCTTTACCATGACCAAAGGTGTGCTCTCGGTCTGCCGGTTGTAATGAGTACCGCACGACAACCAAATTGACCAGTGAGGCGGCAATATCAAGCATCGAGTCAATTAGTGACGCAAGAAGACTGACCGATCCCGTGACCCACCAAGCTGCGACTTTAACAATAAGTAAAACCGTAGCCACTATCGTAGCTGTCCAAGCCGCCATGGTGACAAGGCGAGCGTATTCCTGTTTCATAGTACTTTGATTAGTAAGCAAACATCCCCTAAGTATAACGCTTCACAAGTTGAATAAAAATGACATAAAAAAGGCGACCTTTCGGCCGCCTTCGAATGCGTTACTGAACAAGGTTAGTCAAAACGCTTTTGCATTTTTTCAGCACACTCAGTAGCGCGCTCTTGTTGCAGTTCAACAAACTTCGCTTTCTGCTCAGGAGTCAAAATGCTTAGCATCTTGTGCTGTCTCTCCAGCATCTTAACTTTGTGCTCTGTTTGTTGAACAACCATAGCTTTCGCTAATTCATTCGCAGCCGCTTGGTCAAAATTGTCCGCCAATACTAACTGCTGCATTTTCGCACGCTGTACTTGATTTTCAGCATGGCGCGTTTCGAAGTTATCTTTGAATGCCGCTTTCATATCTTTTTTACCAGTTTCACGCATCTCTTGAAGCTGGTCTTTCTGTGCGTCAGTGAGATCCAGTTGGCGCATAATACCGCGGTCAAAACCACCGCCACATTCGCCATGGCCACCCTTCTTGTGATCTTTACCACCAAATGCATATGCACTTGCTGTACCCAATGCTAGAGGAAGAACAGCGGCTGCCAATACTACTTTTTTTGCTAATTTCATAATCGTACCCTTCACGTTAATCTGTTGAATGAGCTGTCTTCACAGCGGTTAAGTGTAGAATACGACTTGCAGCGTAAAGCAACGTCTATAGAGCGTAAAGAATCGTAAAGAACAATAATGACACTAAATCAATGGACGTTTTCCCAGTAAACTAACGGTAACCAAACTAAGTTGAGACCTTGCTATGCCACATATACTGTTAATTGATGACGATACAGAACTCACAAGCCTGTTGAAAGAAGTTCTCTCTTTTGAGGGGTTCGACGTATCGGAAGCAAACAATGGTGAAGAAGGACTAGCACGACTTAGCGATGATATTGATTTAATTCTGCTTGATGTCATGATGCCTAAACTCAATGGGATGGAAACTCTCAAACGTCTCCGAGAAGATTGGCAAACCCCAGTATTGATGCTCACCGCCAAAGGTGAAGAGATTGACCGTGTTATTGGTCTTGAACTGGGTGCTGATGACTACCTACCTAAACCGTTCAGCGATCGTGAATTACTCGCGCGAATCCGAGCAATCTTACGTCGTACTCAAAGCTCAGCCAATGGCAAGCAAAGTAAAAACTCAGACTGTGTCGAATACCAAGATATTCAAATCTATCCCGGCAAGCAGGAGGCTTACTGTCAGGGCCAACTGCTTGATCTGACCACCACTGAGTTCGCATTGTTGAGCCACTTTGTTCAAAATCCGGGACAGACACTAACCAAAGAGACCCTTAGCCTCGATGTACTGGGCAAACGTCTAGCCGCTTTTGATCGCGCTATCGATATGCATGTATCTAACTTGCGGAAAAAACTTCCGGATAGAGAAGATGGTAAATCACGTATCAAAACGCTTCGTGGTCGTGGCTATCTACTGGTTGAGGAGGACTAATGCGACTTCCAAAAATCACCAGTCTGTACGGTCGTATCTTTGCGATCTTTTGGTTTACCATGTTTCTGGTGCTGATGGCGGTACTGTCTCTGCCTCACCTTGATCCAAGAAAAGCTCGTGATATTCCCGCCGATCAGTATGATCGTCTGATCGAACTCAAAATGACGATTGAGAAGCAGTTCGCCAACGAGGAAAACCTTGCCAATATTCTATTCAAACTGGAAGGTCCTTCTCGCTCGCCTCGTGATACACGGCCGCGCTTTTTTGTTACCGACCTCGACGGTAGCCTGCTCACCACACAAGATTCAAGAGAACATAGATCGAAAGCGCTACAAAACTTCATCACGAGTGTCGAGCTTTCAGGAAAGCCAAAACAAAAACTATACGGTCACTACATGTTTGCCGGCCCCCTACCTGTGACATTAGCAAAACAGGAACTATTACTGTTTGTTGGTGTAAAGTGGAACCAGCCACCTCCTTTCTTGCTACGAATGTTTGACCGACCGTTCCAGTTACTATTTGCGGTAATGATCGTAAGTACGCCCTTACTGCTTTGGTTAGCGTGGGCACTAAGTCAACCCGCTCGTAAGCTTGAACGAGCGGCAAAGCGTGTCGCGAAAGGTGAGTTTGTTGTCGACCCTAGCTTGGAGAAAGGCACCAGTGAATTCCGCCAAGCAGGAGCTAGCTTCAACCAAATGGTTGAGGCCGTGAACCAGATGATCTCAGGTCAACAGAGATTGCTGTCCGACATATCCCATGAACTTCGTTCTCCTCTCACTCGTCTGCGCATGGCAAACGCGCTTGCCACCAGAAAACAAGGGGAGAGCGCGGAATTAACTCGCATAGATACCGAAGCGCAACGCTTAGAGCAGATGATTGCTGAACTTCTTGAGCTGTCACGAATGCAAGTCGACAGCCACTTAAATCGAGAGCTACAGCCCGTCAGTAGTCTATGGGAAGCCATCCTTTCTGATGCTCAATTTGAAGCAGAACAAATGGATAAAGAACTGGTTTTCACTACCTTGCCAAGTTGTGCAATATCAGGTAATCCCAAGTTGCTGATGAGTGCGGTAGACAATATCGTCCGCAACGCCATCTACTACGGAAAGGATCGTATCGAAGTTCAAGTGGTAGAGTCCAACCAGTACATTACGATCACTGTTGATGACAACGGTGATGGAGTACCTGACCATGAACTCGATGCGATCTTCCGCCCTTTCTATCGCGTGTCAACGGCTCGTGATAGGCACAGTGGTGGTACCGGACTAGGATTAACCATCACCGAAAGTGCAGTAAGGCAGCACAGCGGAACCGTGAGTGCAACGCGCAGCAAGCTAGGTGGACTGTGCGTAACGATCACACTCCCTCTCCATCACTAAGTATCCCTACAAAATCACTACATCAGACTTGGCGGCTGTGGCAAGCCGCCTTATACTTTCAGGCCTCAATCCTGTCAGTAATTAAAGAATCACAATATGTTTGATATCGCCCTATATGAGCCTGAGATCGCACCTAATACTGGTAACATTATTCGTCTATGTGCCAACTGTGGTGCCAACTTACATTTGATTGAGCCACTAGGGTTTGATTTGGAAGAGAAGAAAGTACGTCGCGCAGGGCTCGACTATCATGATCTTGCTCGCGTTATTCGACACAAAAACTATCAGGCATTTGTGGAATACTTAGAGAAAGAGCGCGGTGACTATCGCATCTTTGCCTGCACAACAAAAACCACAGGTCATCACGTCGACGCTCAATTCCATAAAGGTGACGTGCTGTTATTCGGCCCAGAAACTCGCGGCCTACCCGCTGATTTGATTGAAAGTATGCCTATGGAACAGCGCATCCGCATTCCAATGATGCCTGATGCACGCAGTCTCAACCTCTCCAATGCGGTGGCGATCATTGCTTTTGAAGCGTGGCGTCAAATGGGCTTTGAAGGGGCGCAGTAGCAAAAAAGCCGATGCATTCACATCGGCTCTTATAATACTCGCTATCTAGTTATCCAGCAGCGAAAAGCTCTTTAGGTCACTACGGGCGTGTAACGAAACCTACTGCTTGGTATGCTTTCTTCAATGTTTCAGCAGCACGAGCTGACGCTTTTTCCGCACCCTGTCTCATCACTTGATCCATGTAAGCACGATCAGCGCGGATACGATGGTATTCAGCTTGGATAGGCTCAAGCATTGCGACAAGGGCTTCGCCGACATCTTTCTTGAACGGACCATACATTTCAACGCCTTGGTACTTAGCTTCAATCTCTTCAAAGCTTAAACCCGTCGCTGCCGAGTAAAGACCCATCAAGTTAGAAATACCGGCTTTGTTATCCCAGTCATGCGCGATACGTGGTGGTGTCTCTGCGTCTGTCTGAGCTTTGTTAATCTTCTTAATGATTGACTTAGGCTCTTCCAACAGAGTAATCACGTTTTTACGGTTATCGTCTGACTTTGACATCTTCTTAGTCGCATCTTGAAGGCTCATCACGCGTGCATTCACTGTTGGAATATACGGTTCTGGTACTTGGAAGATAGGCTGCTCTGGCGAATAGATGTTGTTAAAACGGTTAGCAATATCGCGTGCTAACTCCAAGTGCTGCTTCTGATCGCTACCTACTGGCACTTGGTGAGCACCGTAAAGCAGGATGTCAGCTGCCATCAATACAGGGTAGTCAAACAAACCCACATTCACATCACCGAACTGGCTAGAGGTATCTTTTGAATAACGAGCAGACTTATCTTTAAACTGAGTCATACGACCAAGTTCACCCATCTGGGTATAGCAGTTAAGAAGCCAACCAAGTTGAGCATGCTCTGGTACATGAGACTGAACAAATAGCGTGCTCTTTTTCGGATCAACACCAACGGCAAGACAGATTGCTAATGCGTCAAGCGTCGCTTCATGCAGTGCCTTTGGATCTTGACGGACAGTAATTGCATGAAGGTCTACTACACAGTATTGGCAATCATAATCGTCCTGCATTTGTTGCCATTGACGTAGAGCACCCAAGTAGTTACCGATACTTAGTTCACCTGATGGTTGAACACCACTCAATACAATGGGTTTGCTCATGGGAATGATTCCTTTGACTTCTTAATCTAAATATATGAAAAAACCGTGTCGATTCAGGTTCTCAATCACCTAGTGACACGGTTTACTCAGTGTACTCATTAACGAGTATTTTGGAAGATATTTTATTGCACTTACGCGCAAACCGTTACAACATCGACTAAATCTGCGATGGTGTCCGCGACGTAATCTGGCTCAGAGTCAGAGATTGGCTCACCGTGGTTGTAGCCATAAGTAAGACCAAATGAGTAACAACCTGCATTCTTGGCCGCTTTGATGTCATTGCTTGAATCGCCAACCATCAACATTTCTTCAGGCTGGCAGTTGTGCTTCTCAAGCAGCCAGTTAAGTGCGATGGGGTTAGGTTTTCTTTCAGGGAACGTATCACCACCAATCACATCTACAAAGTATTGGCCAATGTTATGCTGAGCCAACACTTCAGGAACAAACTTGGAAGGTTTGTTGGTCACCAGCGCCATCGTAAAGCCAGCACGGTGTAGTTCAGCCAAAGTCTCTTTTACCGCTGGGTATAAATGACTTAACTTGTGCCCGCCTTGTTGGTAATAATCATCAAATAACACACGAGCCTTGGCATGCAATTGTGGGTCAAGATCAGGTGACACGGTCAAACTACGGCTAAGTGAACGCCCGATAAGAATATCAGCACCGTTACCCACATAGTCTCGAACTTGCTCTTCAGTAACAGAGGGAAAGCCCAATGCTTGAACGGCTTGATCAGCCGCTACCGCGAGATCAGGTACACTATCAAGCAAAGTACCATCCAAATCGAAGGCAATCAGTTTAATACGCTTATTCATCGAATTACTTCACCTGAGCCAATTCTGCGCGCATTTGGTCGATCACTTGTTTGTAATCTGGCTCGTTAAAGATTGCAGAACCGGCTACGAACATATCCGCGCCAGCTTCCGCGATCTCTTTGATGTTATCCACTTTCACACCACCATCGATTTCCAAACGGATATCGCGACCCGATTCGTCAATCATCTTGCGCACTGCACGTAACTTATCAAGGGTATTTGGAATGAAAGACTGACCGCCAAAGCCTGGGTTCACTGACATCAGTAGAATCATATCCACTTTGTCCATGATGTACTCAAGGTGTGACAGAGGGGTCGCAGGGTTGAGTACAACGCCCGCTTTACAGCCGTGCTCTTTAATCAGTTGCAACGTACGATCAACATGCTCTGATGCTTCGATATGGAATGTGATCATCGATGCGCCAGCTTTGGCGAAATCTGGAACGATGCTATCAACCGGCTTAACCATAAGGTGAACATCAATCGGCGCGGTGATACCGTAATCACGCAATGCTTTACAGATAGGTGCGCCAAAAGTCAGGTTTGGTACGTAGTGGTTATCCATTACGTCGAAGTGAACCACGTCAGCGCCTGCTGCGAGCACTTTTTCAACGTCTTCACCCAAGCGAGCAAAGTCTGCAGACAAAATCGATGGAGCGATAAGGAAATCTTTCATACCTGACCTCTAGTAGTAATTGGCATCATTGCATTCAAAACAGATTCTCTGAATTACAGAGCATTTTGCGCGCAATTCTACCTAAGCTAAAGGTCAGAAGATAGGAAAGCTTGATGAAATGTGATTATTCACTGTCTGTTGGCTTAAATAGCGCTAGCAGTTCATCGACTTTATTTCGCCCTGCACCATTGCGGCTTATAGTACGCTTCACCTTAACCACGTTAAGCTCTGCGCCATGATATAAGCGACGAGTGAGTGTTGTATCGTGGTTAGAGATAAGAACTGAGATTCCACGTTCTACCGCAGCTCGCTCGGCAACATCCGCCAAAGCGGCCTGATCATCTAAGCTGAACCCATTGCCTGCGTATGAGGTAAAGTTCGCTGTGTTAGATAACGGTGCATAAGGAGGATCACAATAAACCACACTGCCCTTTCGCGCACGCTTGAAGGTCTCATGGTAGCCTTCACATACGAAAGTCGCCTTCTTTGATTTTTCCGCAAAGAACTCTAGCTCTGCTTCAGGGAAGTACGGCTTCTTATACGAACCGAAAGGGACATTAAACCCACCCTTCTTGTTGTAACGGCATAAGCCATTAAAACCAAAACGGTTCATATAAAGAAATGCTAAGGAGCGATACATGACATCGTCAGTGGCATTAAACTGCTGACGAATATCGAGATAAGCTTCCTTACGATTATTCTCAGCACAGAACCAACGCTTCGCTTCCGAGATGTACTCTTGTGGATTTACTTTAAGAAGGTTATACAGGTTGATCAGATCCGGATTAATGTCTGCCAGCAGGTATTGCTCGTAGTCCGTATTGAGGAAAACAGAACCAGCACCTACGAACGGCTCTACCAGTTTACGAGCTTCAGGCAAGTGACGCTGGATATCTTCGACAAGTCCGTATTTACCCCCTGCCCATTTCAGGAAGGCTCGCTGCTTCTTCATCTACTGCTCTATCTATCAACCACAAATTAAGGCTGCGGAATGTAACATATTTTGTAATTAATCTCAGGCTATTTTGCGGTGAAAAACAATCTAGTTCTCTTGGCTGCCACGATCTATCTCGCGTTGAACTTGATTCAACGACTTTGCCCACGGATCCAGTTTTTGTAACTCACTCGATAATCCAGCCACTGCATCACGTGCAACCTGAATCGTTGGGTAGTTTTGATAGGTGATAATGTACCATTCAACACCATTGCGTTCCGTTGGATAAATAAACACTTGGTTAGCAAGTTGATGCTGATCGATAAATTTCTGAACTTCTTGAAGTGAGCTAACGGCAGCAAGCTGCAAAGTGTAGCTGCGTGAAGAAAAACTCTTAAGTTCATCTTTAGTAAAGGAGAACTTAATGACCGTTTCTGTTGTTGATGGCGTCTGTTCTTGAGGCGATACCGCTTCTTCAACCGGAGTCGGTTCTTCGACCATAGATTGTTCAACCACCTCATCGTTCACGCTGGTATCCACTTGTTCAGGTTTCCCTTCCATCAGCGCATCGACAACGTCTGATGTGATCACTACACGCTGTTGGGCATCATCGGCAGTACCGACACTTGTTACCTGCTCGGTGACATCGGGCGGCAAAGCCATAGAGTCATCAACCGCATTCACCAAGGTCTGATCTATAACGGGCTCTGATTCAATGATAACTGCGCTAGCTTCTGTTTCAGATTCACTTTCAGGGAGAGTAGGAATCACCGTCTGCTCCATCGACTGGGTAATTTGCTGTGCTTTGTCGTCCGCAGATGGTTGCATCATCATCCACCAGTACCCGCCACCGATTAATAACAGCAAAGTAATAACCAGTAATGCAATATTCACCGGAGAACCCACTATCGAGCGGATAATAATCCTTTTTTCCACTTTATAATCCCCTAAAGCCATGATCTCGCCAGGGCGGCGAGCGACCGTCCGATACGCGTTGCGTACCCGTTTTTCCATGTCATCTTCGACAAATCGAATCACCAAATGTTCAAAAAAACGATCCGCTTCCTGCTGGCTAAGTGGTTCAATTTCAAGATCAATTGGTTTGTGTTCCTGACCATAACTTAAACGAGTCAGGAGCGCATCCATACTGTTAGACTCTGCAAACAACAGCACATTAACAGTCCAGCTCGGGTTGGTTTGCGCTTCAAGCACTAACATCCAAAGCTCAGACACAAAAGACTCACTCAGCAGATGAGCATCATCCACTGCGATAACCACATCACAGCTTTCACCTTCCATTAAGCGCGTAAAAGATTCCACAAGAGAGTCGGATGGGTTAAATAGCGGCTCGGACACGAGCTGAGTTAAGATTGTCGAGCGACGCTGGTCATCACCTTGGTTGGCATGACACATGAGTAGAGACTGGTTTTTATCTTGAGCCCACGCTTCGAGATAGCATTGCGCTAGCCAAGTTTTTCCAGCTCCCGGAGCTCCTCCTAATGTCACCAAGTTTGAGCCAAAATTAGTTAACAGCTGCAATCGTTCCAACAGTTCTGTCTGAGAGTCTAATTCCAACACACGTGGATCATGCGCCAAGCTCATTTGCGTTATCCTAATGACAATATGAGTAGTACCAAACCAACATCATTGATGCCAGTTTGGTATTACAGACTAGAAGAATTATACGGTGCGTGCGAAGTCGATCGCTTTCTCAAGTACCGACTCAGGAACACCTTTTACTACTTCGGCTGTTCCTATACTGGTAGGCAAAACCAGTCGAAGTTCACCAGACAATACTTTCTTATCGCGCATCATGTGCTTGATAAAATCAGCAAATGACATCTGCTCCGGTGTATGGACTGGTAGTTGTGCTCTCTTCAGTATAGAAATAATTCGCTCAACTTGCTGCTCAGTGATAAGCCCTTGAAGCTGTGCGGTTTTTGCTGCCATCACGGTACCTGACGAAACGGCTTCTCCGTGTAGCCAATTACCATAACCTAACTCGGCTTCAATCGCATGACCAAATGTATGACCTAGGTTCAGCAATGCGCGAATTCCCGACTCTTTCTCATCCTGTGCAACCACTTCCGCTTTGATTTCACAACAACGTGCAATCGCGTAAGTCAGTGCTTGCTCATCCAGTTGATATAATCTGTCGAGGTTCTCTTCTAGCCAAACAAAAAATTCAGGATCGTAGATGATGCCATACTTGATGACTTCAGCCATCCCCGCCGCAAACTCACGACTCGGCAAGGTTTTCAAACAATCAGTATCAATCACGACCGCTTTAGGCTGATAAAAAGCCCCAATCATGTTCTTGCCAAGCTTATGGTTTACTGCTGTTTTTCCTCCCACCGAGGAATCAACCTGAGAGAGTAGCGTTGTTGGGATCTGAATAAAATCGACACCACGCTGATAACAAGCCGCAGAGAAACCGACCAAATCACCAATCACTCCACCGCCTAGCGCAATAACCACAACATCACGGGCATAGTTGCCTTCAAGCAAGTAACTCATGACAGTGTTAAAGGTATCGAGTGATTTGTATTGCTCTCCATCTGGTAGCTCTAACACAGAGGCTTGACAGCCAAGCTGTTCTATAAGAGAGAGGATTTTATCCGCGTATAAAGGAGCCACCGTCACATTGGTGATGACGACAACTTTTTGTTTTGCAGATAAGAAAGAAAGGTGGGCCGGATCATTAAATAATCCGGCGCCAATTGAGATTGGATAGCTACGTTCACCTAAGCTGACCGTAATCCGTTCCATGGGTATTCTCCAGTTGCTAAAAGTCTTAACTTTCTTCTAGCATTTTTACGATCTGGTTGGCTACCACTTTTGCACTTTGATCGTCTGTACGTACTGTGTAGTCCGCAATTTCTTCGTAAAGAGGGTTACGTTCACCCGCTAGGGATTCCAACACTTCACGTGGACTATCAGTTTGTAATAATGGGCGCTTCTTGTCGCGGTTAGTACGCGCAAGTTGCTTCTCAATTGTTGTCTCTAGGTAAACAACAATACCGCGAGCAGAAAGGCGATTGCGGTTTTCTTTGCTCTTGATTGAACCACCACCTGTTGCAAGTACGATACCTTGCTCTTCAGTGAGGTCATTAATCACTTTTTCCTCGCGAACGCGGAAGCCTTCTTCACCTTCTACGTCAAATACCCAAGCGATATCTGCGCCTGTGCGTTCTTCGATGACAGTATCTGAGTCAACAAACTCCATATGAAGCTGTTGAGCTAGATGTCTACCAATTGTGCTTTTGCCGGCACCCATAGGGCCAACAAGGAAAATATTGCGTTTCTCAGCCATGTTTAGCAGTAATTTACAACGTTAATTCAATGACATCGCCACAAGAAAAGCCAGTATAGTACTAGCGATGGAAAAGCTTGTGGCACCGATTCCTCACAGATAATTCGTGATAAGACCCGAAATTATCTAGATAAGGTGCCATTAATGCAAATTTATTTTCGCACCTCAGAGAAATCTGACTCAGTGACTATGGTTGGAGTGACGAAAATCAGCAACTCGCTTTTAGCGATATTTTGGTAAGTACGACGAAACAGCGTTCCCAGAATGGGAATATCACCAAGCATAGGAACCTTATCTATAGAATCAGTCACACTGTATTGATAGATCCCTCCCAGGACGACGGTTTGACCATCGTTAACCAAAACTTGCGTCTCGAGTCTCTGAGTATTGATCGCCAGCGCTTCATTTTTCCCCGCTTTGACCACATTACCTGGCCGGTCTTGAGTCACGTTCAAATCGAGTATCAATTTATCTTCAGACAAAATCTGCGGTGTGACCTCTAAGCTCAGTACCGCCTTTTTGAATTCAACACTAACCACACCTTTATCCGATGTTTCAAAATAGGGAATTTCTGTCCCTTGCTCTATGTAGGCTGCCTGTTTATTTGTGGTCATGAGTCTCGGTCTTGATATGACCTCCGCCTTCGCTTCTGATTGCATTGCTGACAACTCAAGATCGAGTAATACATCCGAGCCTAAAGTCGCAAGCTGAAAAGCGATATTGGCGGCATTAACTGAAGTCGAACCGAGGTTGACATTCAGCATTTGGTCGAGGGTAAATTCTTCAAGTGTATTTTCCTCAATACTGCCCCCTATCACCGTGTTTCGGTTTGTGCGATCTAATCCCCATCGGACGCCCAATTCGTCCAATTGCCCTTCATCCACTGTGACAATACGAGCCTCTATCTGCACCTGCTTGAGGGGAATATCCAGTGAACGTACGATGTTTCTAACGCCTATCACATTAGGTTCTAAATCATAAATAAGTAGAGCGTTGGTTCGCTCATCAACACTCAGGGTGCCTCTCTCTGATAGATACGGGTTACGGCCACTTTCATTGTTACTGAGCATCAGTAACAAATCGGCAGCCTTAGCGTATTTGACCCAAATAACCTCCGAGATCGCCTGTTGTCGTTCCCTCTCCGATCGAGTGCTATTTAGAATCTGTTTTTCCCGCTCTTCAACTTCAGATAATGGCGCAACAATGATCACCCCATCTTCGACCCATTTCCCCAGTTGTTTTGACTTGAGAATGGTATTAAACACCTGCTGCCAAGAGACCTTAGTGAGTCGTAAAGTCAGATTCCCACTAACCGAATCTGACACCACAATGTTAAAATCGCTGTGTTCCGCCAACAACTGCAATACAATTCTCACTGGAATATCTTGGAAGTTAATCGACAGTTGGTCTCCATCCACCTCTACCTGATTCCTTTGCTGGTCGCTGTATTCGTCGCGACCTGTAGACTCCAGCGCATTAGCAGTGCTATCACTTGTCCATATACATAGCATCGTGACAAGCAACCACAGTGATAGAGAGTGGATGTTGCTACTCATTTTCCTCGGCCAAGACTCACTCATAAGATACCTTCTATTTACTCAACGCAGTTTGAGAGAATGTCGAACTGACCGCCGTTCTGGTTCAGAAAGCACTTCTCGCATCACGACTGAGTCAGTCGTTATCTGCTCAACAACCATTGCTCCCGAATCGAGAGATTGCTCTGTCGTCGCACGTTTTATCTCTCCTTGAGGTGTTTGGAGAAACGCAGAGGCTGCTTTCGCACCAATGATGGTGCCTTTGAGTAACCAGTTGTTGAGCGGACAATCAATCGTGGCCTGGCACGTTGATAACTGGTTCTCGACGCTATTATTTTGAGTCTGAATCTCGATGACTGGCAGCTCAAACGGATCTCGAACCGCCCGTTTAGCACTAAGACCTTGTGCATCCCTAGCCAATAATACAGATGCCGATGCCTCAGTAAGATAATCCATCTTAGATGCCACGAGTTCTTGCTTGGCTAGGCATCCTTTTGCCACCAAGCCAACCACTAAGGCAGAGAGAACCTTAGTCTTCATTGTTCTCTCCAATCAACAACTGATAAAGATAGACCCGCAGTCGGAGTTTCAATGGCGAATTTGCCTCTGCGCTATTTTGCCAATGAACCTCTTCAACGACGATCACTTGAGGGAGTTGAGCGAGAGCGCGGATAAATGCTCCGATATCAAAATAGCGCCCACTCAGCTCAATATTGATAAGCTGGCGATAGAATAACCGGTCCATGTCTTGCTCTTGCACTTCGATACGAGTGAATGTCAGGTTTCGCTCTACACCAAGCCGGTTCATTTCAACCACCACATCGGTGATATCGGGTTGAGACAAGAAGGGGGCCGAGATCTGCCTCTTTTGTTCCAGTGCCAGACGGTAGTTCGCTTTAATGTCTGCCAATTCAGCAAGTTTCACCAAACTCTTATCAATCAGCAATTGCAGTTGTTGTTGCTGTTTTTCAGTGACGACGACTTGGGCTAGTTTTGGGGTTAGATACCATTGATAACCAATACCCTGTATAAACACGAAAAAGAGTAGAGTGATGAGTAGTTGGTAACGCAATGGCCATTGTGACCATTGTTCAATGTTGAAAGTTTGCTTAGCCATTTGGGAGTCCCTCACTGCCATCTAGCGAAAATGAGAGCTCCGCTTTGTGGTAAAGAAGGCCAGAAAAGTAACTGTCATTGGTTATCGAATGAATTCGGATCTGTTGGCACCGTAGGCAATTTTCGAGTGAGTCTAGTAGTGCTCTGATATTGGCGATCTCTCTGCTGATCGCCACCATTTCAATCTTATTCCCCACCATCTGAAGGCTAACGAGATACACACGTAACGGGATATAGACAGGAAGTGATTCAATAAACTGAACGACGGTGTCGGTTCGTTGCTTCAGCTCAGCTAATTCTTCATGATGCCCACGGACGTTATTCAGCTCTCGCCGCACATTGTCCAACTCTCCTTGTTGCTGTTTTGTCTGTGCTAACTCTGAGTTCAATAATGCCAAGTGAGATAGCTTGATATCAATTTGGTGATCAATATAGATACCCGCCCAACCTTGAATAGCAAGAGCCACCATAACACCTGAGTTAACTAACCACTTCAAGCGCTGCTTTTGTTGGTGCCTGCGCCATTCTCTCCAAGGAAGTAAATTAACGTTATACAGCACTCTTCGACTCCAACCAGCTAACACCTCGCAAGGCCGCTCCGGTGGCGATCGCAAATGCCCCTCCCTCTAACTCACTTCTTTGCACGCGACAAGACGACCACTCTAGTAGTTCAAAGGGATCAAGTACCTGACATTCTAGCTTTAAGTAAATGTGTAGCCATTTAGAGAGTTTTGACAGCTGCCCTGCCTCTCCGCATAACCAAATTCCCTGAATGTTGACATTGTAGATGGATGCAATGAGCTGAATTTGTCGCTTTAGCTTCTCGACTAATCCTTGCGCGAATGCCTTGAACTGGCACTGTGATAAGGTCGGCTTCTGCTCATCTTCATTGCCGACATGAATATCCTTGCAATAAGGAGCATGAAGAGGAAAATCAATACACACTGTCGATAGATGCCGATCAATATTGATGAGCATCCAGTCATTGCGACCTAACTGACTCGCCGCCAGTTGCCAAACTCGGGCTAGGCTGTGTGAACGAAGGTCTATCAGCAGCGGGGACATTCCTGCGGCTCGCAGCACTTCAATTCGATTATTCACGACACCCTTTTTGGTCGCAAAAACTTGAAACAATCGAAATTGATCGGTGTTTTGCTCCTCCAGCTCAACGTAATCCAAGCACAACTCCTCTACAGGAAAGGGGGACTGAGACGAAAAAGCATCGAGAAGAGCAAATTCTATTTCATGCCGACTAGTGGCACTATCTATCTGTAATACTTTACTTATTACTGAATTATCAGCGAGAGTAAGTGCTACTTTGCGACTAATTCTTGGTAAAGTCTTCCTTAGTTCTTTGAGTTTCTTTACAATTTTCTGATAATTTAACATGTGGTTATCAGAGAAAATGCCAGCTTCAATCGGTAACTCTTGGTAACCTACCAGTGCGTATCTGCCCTTGTATGGTTTAAGTACGACCACTTTTATACTGTGGTGGCCGATATCAATACCTGAAACTACTGATTTACCCATGCTGCTAATGCCTTATAGTTGCTAAGCTCTTATGCGTAAGTGAATGGTTCAATAAGCACATAAATGATTGAGCTAACTGTTAGCTTAAAATACAAGGGTTTGCATATAGTGAACCCAATTATTCAGGGAATCTCCGGTGAAGTTCATAAAGCGTTTGTTTATTTTCACACTGATTTGCATATTTCTTGGAATCGGAACTATTTTCGGTTTCTATTTATATGTCAAACCCGAGCTACCAGATGTAGCCACCCTAAAAGACGTTAAACTGCAAACTCCGATGCAGGTATTTAGTCAAGATGGCAAACTGATCTCTCAGTTCGGCGAAAAACGTCGCATACCTGTCGCCTATGACGACATTCCCCAACATCTTATTGAAGCGCTTATCGCAACCGAAGATAGCCGTTTCTATGACCACCCAGGTATTGACCCAATTGGTATTACTCGAGCGGCGGTTGTGGTGGCACTTTCTGGCTCAGCGAAACAAGGTGCGAGTACCATTACGCAGCAGCTAGCGCGTAACTTCTTCCTCTCCAACGAGAAGAAGATAATGCGTAAAATCAAAGAGATATTCATTGCCATCCATATTGAACAGCTTCTAAGCAAAGAAGAGATCATGGAGCTGTACGTCAACAAGATTTTCTTAGGCTACCGTTCATATGGCTTTGGTGCCGCTGCACAAACCTATTTTGGCAAAGAGCTTAAAGATTTAAGCCTAAGTGAGATTGCCATTTTAGCGGGCATGCCTAAAGCTCCGTCGACAATGAACCCAATTTACTCATTAGAACGTGCCACTCATCGACGCAATGTTGTTTTACTTCGTATGCTCGATGAAAAATACATCACGCAAGATGAGTACGACCAAGCTCGTGAAGAACCGATCATGTCTCAATACCATGGCGCTGAAATTGAACTAAGTGCACCTTATGTAGCTGAACTTGCTCGTGCTTGGATGGTTGCACGTTACGGTGAAGACGAGGCATACACCTCTGGTATGAAGATCTACACCACGGTCGATTCTAAACTGCAAGCCGCAGCAAACGACTCTGCGATTAACAACCTACTCGCTTACGATGAGCGTCACGGCTACCGCGGTGCTGAGAAAGTATTGTGGAAAGAAGACCAAGCCGCGTTTGAACAAGCCCAAATAGATAAAACTCTCAACGATGTACCAAGCTACGGTGAACTCATCCCTGCTGTTGTCACTAAGGTTGAAAACAAACAAGCAACCATCTCAGTAAAAGGACAAGGCATTCAAACCTTAACTTGGGATAACATCAAATGGGCACGTAAGTTCCTAACGGATGACCGCCAAGGTCAGTCACCATCAAATGCAAAAGAAGTGCTCAAAGCTGGTGAACAAATCTGGGTACGCCAAGTCAAGATCACCTCAGATAACGACGAAGCAACATTTGCATGGCATCTCAGTCAGGTTCCAAATGCCAACACGGCTTTCGTTGCTATGAATCCTGAAAATGGCGCTGTACTTTCTCTGGTGGGTGGCTTCAACTTTGTCCACAACAAATTTAACCGTGCGACACAATCGGTACGTCAGGTAGGTTCAAGTATTAAACCATTTATCTACTCTGCCGCGATCGATAAAGGAATGACCCTAGCATCACTGGTCAATGACGCACCGATTAACCAATGGGATCAAAGTCAGGGAACAGCGTGGCGTCCTAAGAACTCACCACCAACCTACATTGGCCCAACTCGTCTGCGTATTGGTTTAGCTCAATCGAAAAACGTGATGGCAGTGCGCGTGCTGCGTGAAGTCGGCCTTGATGAGACCCGTGAGTACCTAACGCGTTTTGGTTTTGAACTTGATCAGTTACCACGATCAGAAACAATTGCACTCGGCGCAGGCAGCTTAACGCCAATCAAAATGGCGCAAGGCTATTCTGTTTTCGCCAACGGTGGTTACTATGTGGAACCTTTCTATATTAGTCGCGTAGAAGGACCATTCGGAGACCTAGAATTTGAAGCCACACCTAAAACCATCTGCCGTCAGGGCTGTGAGTCAGCGCAAAGCATTAGCGGCCAATTTGCTGAGCAAGACGTGACTGAACAACAGCCACCCCAGTATGCACCTCAAGTTATTTCTGAGCAGACTGCATTCTTAATGCGCGAAATGATGTACAGCAATATTTGGGGTGGCGGTAACTGGCGTGACGGTACTGGCTGGAACGGCACAGGCTGGCGAGCTCAATCGTTAGAACGTCGTGATATAGGGGGTAAAACCGGTACCACAAACGACTCTAAAGATGCTTGGTACAACGGCTATGGCCCAGGTATGGTTGCAATCGCTTGGGTTGGATTTGATGACCACAATCGTAATCTAGGGACAACCAAGCCAAACAGCAACTTGGATAAAAATCAGATTTCAGGTGCAGAAGCGGGAGCCAAAACCGCTCAACCAGCGTGGGTAGACTTTATGCACACCGCTTTAGTTGGGGTACCTGAACAAGCGAAAATCATCCCTGAAAACATTGTCCGTGTTCGCATCGACAGAGACTCAGGTCTACTTACCAATAAGTTTGATTCAAGCTCCATGTTCGAATATTTCCTTGAAGGAACAGAACCAACTGAGTTTGTCACCAATGAGCTCTCAAACAGCATCTATACCTCAGAAAATGGTGGTGAAGAGCTGTTCTAACCAATAAAAAAGAGGTTGATGTGCAGACATCAACCTCTTTTTTTATCTCAGTATTCTACGCCTGCGATTGCGCTAACTGATGGGCGATGGCTTCAGCAAGCTGCTCGAAACGAGCTCTTAAGGGAGACCCTGGGCGGTAAGCCAACACGATACTACGCGAAGGCACAGGATTGATCGCCTTAACGTAGCAAACGCCATCCTTCTGCTTCTCTTTTGGCAATGACAGCTCAGGCAAGAGTGTAATTCCCGCGCCTGCGGCAACCATGTTTCTCAGAGTTTCCAAACTGGTTGCTTTAAAGCGCTCGTCATCTTTCGCACCTGCGGCAAAACAAAAGCCCAAGGCCTGATCACGTAGACAGTGGCCATCACCCAATGCCAGCACAGTTTTGCCATTGAGTTCCAACATATCAAGTTCATCAAGATCAGCCCATTCATGGCCACAAGGAACAGCGACACTCAGTGGCTCATTGTAGATCTCAATCTCCTTGAAAGGCGCCGTTTCTGTCACAGCCGCCAGAACAAGACAGTCAAGTTTGCCATCCTCTAGCTGGCGCACCAATTGATGCGTTTGAGCCTCATGGAGAAACAGTTCTAAATCCGGAAAACGCTCTTTTAGCATAGGGACGATTTTAGGCAGCAGATAAGGTCCGACTGTCGGAATAAAACCGATATGCATTGGCCCGACCATCTCACCAGCTTGACCACTGGCCATATCTCTAAAGGTTTTCACCTCTGCGAGAATTCGCTTTGCTTGGTCAACCAATTGCAACCCCGCGTCGGTAAACAGTACCCTGCGGCTACTCCTTTCCAGTAGTGCCGCTCCTAATTCATCTTCTAGTTTGCGGATCTGACCACTCAACGTAGGTTGACTGACGAAACACGCCTCAGCAGCTTTACGAAAATGTTTGTGCTCAGCGAGCGCGACTAAATACTCAAAATCTCGAATATTCATAATTGGTTGTTTCTCCACCCTAGTAGATAGAAATTATCTATCAAAACCATAGCATTAAACGATTAGAGCTATCAAAGGATTTTTTTAATAATAGCTTCATCGAAACGGAGCACAGTGAAAGCACTGATAAGACTTACCACCAAATTACATAAAATCAAAAGGAAACAAATATGTTTGCATCTAAAGAAGGTCAAAACGTACCACAAGTTACTTTCCCAACCCGTCAAGGTGATGCATGGGTTAACGTAACCACTGATGAGCTATTTAAAGGTAAGACTGTATTAGTATTCAGCCTACCTGGTGCGTTTACTCCGACTTGTTCATCAAGCCACCTACCTCGTTACAATGAGTTGTTCCCTGTATTCAAAGAGCATGGTGTTGATGAAATCCTATGTGTATCGGTCAATGACACATTCGTTATGAACGCATGGAAACAGGATCAGGAAGCAGAAAATATTACCTTCATTCCTGACGGTAACGGTGAGTTCACAGACGGTATGGGTATGCTAGTTGACAAAAACGACCTTGGCTTCGGCAAACGTTCATGGCGCTACAGCATGCTGGTTAAAGATGGCGTAGTAGAAAAAATGTTCATCGAACCAAACGAACCAGGTGACCCGTTCAAAGTCTCTGACGCTGACACAATGCTTGCGTACATCGCTCCTGACTACAAAACACAAGAATCTATCACTGTGTTTACTAAACCAGGCTGCCCATTCTGTGCGAAAGCGAAACAAAACCTGATTGACCACGGTCTTCAGTATGAAGAAGTGGTTTTGGGTAAAGATGCGACAACAGTAAGTCTACGAGCAGTCACTGGCCGCTCTACAGTTCCTCAAGTTTTCATCGGTGGTAAACACATCGGTGGCAGCGAAGAGCTAGAAGCTTACCTAGGCTAATAAAACCCTCAGTCTCCCGTGCCACTGCGGTGCGGGGGACACCTAAATTCTACTCCTCCCCAGTCTTGATAAGTCGTTGTCTCAGGGCAGTCCCACGACTTATCCAGATTGATACAAACATAGATTCAAATCCTCAAGCTTTCTCACTCGAAAACGCTTGGAGTAAACAGCGAGACCCAATTATGAAACAGTTAAATGTCGATGTTGCCGTTATTGGTGGTGGTACAGCAGGTTTAGGCGCATACCGCGCAGCAAAAGCACATACAAACAGCGTTGTGATGATTGAAGGCGGCCCATACGGCACCACTTGTGCTCGCGTAGGTTGTATGCCTTCGAAGCTATTGATTGCTGCGGCTGAAAGCGTTCACCAAATCGAAAAAGCACCAGGTTTTGGTGTTCATCCTCAAGGCGAAATCGTGATTAACGGCCGCGAAGTAATGGATCGTGTAAAACGTGAACGTGACCGTTTTGTAGGCTTTGTACTGGAAGGTGTCGATGAGATCCCAGCAGAAGACAAGATTGCTGGTTACGCAAAATTTATCGACAACAACACCTTGATGGTGGATGACCATACTCAGATCCACGCGAAACGTATTGTTATCGCGACGGGCTCACGTCCAGCATACCCTGCGGTTTGGAACGAACTCGGGGATCGTCTCATCATTAATGACGATGTGTTTGACTGGGATGATCTTCCTCAAGCTGTTGCTGTATTTGGCCCTGGTGTTATTGGTCTTGAACTTGGACAAGCGCTGCATCGTTTAGGTGTCAACGTGAAGCTGTTTGGTCTTGGTGGTCAAGTAGGCCCAATCACAGACCCTGAAGTCATGGCTTACGCAGATAAAGCTTTCAAGCAAGAGTTTTACTTGGATGCGGACGTTAAAATCGAAAGCATGAAGCGTATTGACGGCACAGACAAAGTTGAAATTCTCTTTATTAATCAAGATGGTGAATTGGAAAGCTTTATCGTTGACTATGTATTGGCAGCCACTGGACGTCGACCAAACGTTGATAAACTAGGCTTGGAGAATACCACTCTAGAGCTGGATGAGCGCGGCGTTCCAACCGCTGAATATTACACGCTGCAAACGTCAGTAGAGAGCATCTTTATTGCTGGAGATGCCAGCAACCAAATTCCATTGCTGCACGAAGCAGCAGATCAAGCGCGTATCGCAGGGGATAACGCAGGTCGTTTCCCAGATATTCGTGCAGGCCTGCGTCGTTCACCAATATCAGCCGTCTTCTCTGACCCGCAAATCGCAATGGTTGGTGAGACCTATAAGCAGCTAACCACACGTTTAGGTAATTGTGGCTGTTTCGCGACGGGTGAAGTTTCATTTGAAAACCAAGGTCGATCTCGCGTTATGTTACGCAATAAAGGCATCCTTCACGTATACGGAGAACAGGGTACTGGTCGCTTCCTCGGTGCTGAGATGATGGGACCGAATGCAGAGCACCTAGCTCACCTGCTAGCCTGGGCACACCAGAATAAAATGACTGTGTCTGAGATGTTAGATATGCCTTTCTATCATCCGGTGATCGAAGAGGGTGTACGCACAGCCTTACGTGACCTAAACGCTAAACTACATCTAGGTCCAGAGATGATCAAACACTGTCTAGATTGCGGCCCAGGCTGCTAATCCAAAATCGAAAGCGAGCCTAAATGGCTCGCTTTTTTGTATCTGGTTGTGGAATAGCACGTTCTCTCTGGGTTAGGATATAAACCACTCAATACGCTCACTAATAAGCCACCAGCATGACATGCCAGTATTGTAAAAACAGCCAATGGTTTTGGAAAAAACTTGGCCGCTGCCAAAGATGTCTCGATCAACTCTCTGTGCTTTCTGTTTTATGTTGGATTGTATGGTGGTTTGCGTTTAAAGATAACCCGAAAACTATCGAATCGATCGCGCTTATTTTGGCTGGTTTTGCTTTCAACGGTCTACTCTTCCTGCACCTTTGGATGCGCTTTGTGATCCTTCCATGGCGAAAACGCAATGGCGAAGAGTAGCACCATAACAGCGAAGTGCTCGAGCCAATCAAATTTAGCGAGACGCTAAAAAAGAAAAAGCCCCAAAACCAATATCTGGTTTGGGGCCTTCTTAGATTCTTCTAAGAAAAAGCAGTGGTATTTTTATAGACTCTGCTTAATCTTATTAGTTCCAAAAAAGAACGATCTTTTTTGATCTTTTTTGATACATTCAGATTCAATCACTTACGCGACGCTGACGCGTGCAATGGCTTGCTCAACCAGATTGACTTCAAGTGCCACTTCGTCACAAGCGTGTTGCCTTGGACATTGATCGCAATCTTTTAGTACCTTCTCAGGCAATAATGACTTCGATGTCGGCAAGAAGGCCTGCTTCATAAAGAACTCTGGCGTTCTCGTTAGAACAAACACTTTTTTGATTGCCATCAAACGGGCTTTTTCTACCAAATACTGAACAATCGCACTGCCTTGTCCCTGTTTTTGCCAGCCAGCTTCAACACCTAATGAGCGAATTTCAGCTAAACCCGAGTCATACACATAAAGGGATGCACAACCAGTCACTTCCCCATGATGTTCCGCGACAGCAAATGAGCCAATATCACGCACAAGTTCGCTACGTGAACGCGGTAAGTTTTCACCCATATTCGCCCAGTAAGCCACCATACCTTCCAATGCTTCAATATCCGTCAGACGTGCTGGTCTCACCTTCACCGCGGAGGTATCACGTTTAATCAAACGTCCTTCGGCCTGCTCAACCGCATAGGCAACCTGCTTAGGTGAAACCCCACCTAAAGCGCTGCGTTTTTCTAAGCACGACTCGATGGTCAGAATACTGTATACATCCTCTTCGATAACGTCTGAAAACTCTTTGAGCTCTGCGATAGAAAGCTCTTCTAGAGCACTGCCTTTAGCAATCGCACCCACGACAGCCACACCAACAATATGGTGAGCTTCACGGAATGGGATCCCTTTCGCGACCAAATAGTCAGCCAACTCAGTCGCATTCGCATAGCCTTGCTTGGCCGCTTCAAGCGTACGTTCTTTATTTACCTTGATGCCGTCAAAGCAAAGTGCAGCCATCTCCATACAATCGTTCCACGTATCGAGCGCATCGAACAAGCCTTCTTTGTCTTCCTGCATATCTTTGTTGTACGCAAGAGGCAGAGCTTTAACCGTCATCATCATGCCTGCCAATGAACCGTAAACACGACCGGTTTTGCCACGAATCAGTTCAAGAGCATCGGGGTTTTTCTTCTGTGGCATCAGTGATGAGCCAGAGGTGACGGTATCAGCCAATTCGATAAAGTTAGACTCACCCGAGTTGTAAAAGATCATATCTTCAGCAAGGCGAGACAAATGCAGCATCGAAATAGAGGCGACAGACATCAGCTCCATAACATGGTCACGATCGGAAACTGAATCAAGAGAGTTACGTGTTGCTCTGCGGAAACCCAGATTATGCGCTAACACTTCACGATCGATCGGATAAGCCGTGCCTGCTAGCGCACCTGAACCTAGTGGACAGGTATCAAGGCGGGTAATCGCATCATGTAAGCGCGAGTAGTCACGCTCGAACATTTCCACATACGCCAAACACCAATGAGCAAAGGTCACTGGCTGCGCACGTTGTAGATGGGTATAGCCAGGAAGAACCGTATCCTGATGCTGTTTCGCTACCGATACCATCTGAGCTTGAAGGCGATCAAGCGCCATAAGTAACTGCTGCCCTTGTTGACGACACCATAGCTTTAAGTCGGTTGCGACCTGATCGTTACGCGAACGACCAGTGTGGAGCTTTTTACCTAAGTCTCCCACTTTGCCAATCAACTGCTGCTCAACCCAAGAGTGGATGTCTTCTGCATCTGAGCGCAAGATTTGGTGTGGGTCTTCCATCACCTCTAGCTTGAGTTCATTCAATGCCAGTTCGAGCTTCTGCTGCTCTTCTTCACTCAGCACGCCAACAGACATCAGAGCCTTAGACCAAGCGATTGACCCTACAATATCTTGTTCAGCTAGTCGGTAATCGAAGCGCAATGAGTCGTTAAAGTCTTTGAATCTCGTATCTGCCGCTTGGGTAAATCTTCCGCCCCATAATGCCATCGCGTTTCTCCTGATTACCTTGCTCACTATTTGTGCTAGTAGCTATATTGCTTAAAATGACTCTGAATCTGATTCAGTTTTTATGATGAATCAAAGTTACGGCAAAACCCAACAAAAATAAAGTATTAATTCATTATTTTTACATATTTATTCACGATAAAATCTATCACTCATCTGCGATGAACATATACGTAAAAAGCCCATTTGGATACCAAATGGGCTCTAACTGTTAATGCATATCTCAATTATTTTTTCTGGCTATTCAACGCACGAATACGGCTTGATAGCGAGTAGAGACGAATGAAGCCTTCCGCGTGGCTTTGATCGTACACTTCGTCTTCACCGAAGGTCGCAAACTTCTCACAATATAGGCTGTTGTCTGAACGCTTTTGAGTCACTGTCGCTTGACCTTTGTATAGTTTAACCACTACTTCACCGTTCACGTCCTGAGCCAGCTCTTCTGATGCAGCGAGAATCGATTTACATAGCGGTGTGAACCAACGGCCGTCGTACACTAGATGAGATGCTTTTAGGCCTAGCTCTTCACGGAACTCAAATGATGTTTTATCCAGCACCAGTTGCTCTACTGCACGCAGTGCTTCCATCATGATAGTGCCCCCTGGAGTTTCGTAACAACCACGTGACTTCATACCAACCAAACGGTTCTCGACGATATCAATACGCCCTACACCGTGTTTAGCACCTTTTTCATTTAGGTAAACCAGTGCGTTGTATGGCGTCATTGTTTCACCATCAACAGCAACCACTTCGCCTTTTTCAACTTTTAGCGTGACATATTCCGCTTCGTTTGGCGCTTGCTCTGGATCAACGGTCCAAACCCAGCAATCTTCATTCGGCGCATTCCAAGTCTCTTCAAGAACACCACCTTCGGTTGAGATATGCCATGCGTTTGCATCACGTGAATAAATTTTCGTTAATGATGCGGTACACGGAATATTACGCTCAGCGAGGTAGTCAAGACACTCTTCACGGCTAACAAGATCCCACTCACGCCAAGGTGCGATAACGTGTAAATCCGGTGCTAGAGCGGCGAATGCTCCTTCAAAACGAACTTGGTCATTACCTTTACCAGTACAACCGTGACACAGTGCATCCGCACCTACTTTACGTGCTACTTCTACCTGAGCCTTAGCAATGATCGGACGCGCCATTGAGGTTCCTAGTAAGTACTTACCTTCGTAGTAAGCGCCCGTTTTAAGCGTTGGATAAATGTATTCCGCGACCATCTCTTCTTTCAGATCCGCGATATAACACTCAGATGCACCAGAAGCTTTTGCTTTTGCTTCGATACCTTCTAGCTCTTCTGCACCTTGGCCAACATCTGCGACAAATGCGATAACTTCACAGTCATAGTTCTCTTTTAGCCACGGAATAATGACTGAAGTATCCAGACCGCCAGAGTATGCGACAACAACTTTATTTACTTGAACTTTGCTCATCTTTCTTTTCTCCAAAATCCCGGCTCTGCGCTTGGCGGTCAGTGCTACGGGTTACATCCTGATTGTTTTTTTTTGGCTGCACCGCTACATGCGTTGCAGCTAATTCATTGGTTTATTGCTTAGGTAAGAACTGAGTTCCGATGCTTTGTCCGGCAAACAGATCAACCAGCTTGTCTGGGTAACGCCAAGTCGCAACTTCAATTGGGCGACCTAAATCGTTCGCAGCTTCAAGTGCAGCGTTCACTTTGACGATCATACCGTCAGTGATCACATGCCCTTGAATTAAGCTCTGTGCTTGCTTTTCATCAAGGCTCTTGATCAAATGACCTTTTCCATCGAGAACACCACTCACGTCTGATAGCAGAACTAACTCAGCGTCGAGAGCACCTGCGACGGCAACTGCCGCTTGATCGGCATTCACATTCATCATCTGACCATTTGCTGTTAAGCCGATCGAGCTAATGATTGGCAAAGCGCCAGCGGCAAGAACAGCTTGAAGCACGGTTGAGTCGCCTGGGGTTGCTTTGCCAACCGCACCCAACTCAGGATCGAGCTCTTCAACATGGCATAGCCCGCCATCCGCAAGGCTTAGACCGACCGCATTCAGCCCATCTTTAATCGCCTGGCCTTGTAGCATCTTGTTTGCCGTGCCTGCTAAAGCACCGGTAATCACTCCAATTTGATCGTAAGGAGTGACTCTTAGACCGTCCTTTTTCACTGTTTTAAGTTGTAGGGCAGCCATTAGATCGTCCACCAGATAACCCCCTCCGTGGACGATCACAATTCGTCGCTGAGCCTGCTTTTGATAATTCGCAATTGCGCCAAATACCTGGCTAAGAGTCTCAGTACAAGACAGTGCAGCACCGCCTAATTTGATCACTAATGGAGTTGATTTGTTATCTGTCATTACTCGTCCCTTTACCTACTTGCTTAAGCGTATTTGCCTAAATAAGGGCAGTTAACTCTGGAAATCCGTAGTGGATGTTTAAACATTGCATCGCTTGACTTGATGCACCTTTTAGTAAGTTATCAATCGCAGAGACTACGATGATGTGCTCACCTTGAACCTTCCAGCCGATATCGCAGAAAGGTGTATTTTCTACATTTTGAATACTTGGTAGCACGTCAACGGTGAGACGCACTGCCGGCTTATTTTCATAAGCTGCATGAAATGCTTGAGCGACCTGCTGCTCTGTCACATTTTGAGCAAGTTTGAGCGTGATTGTGGCAAGTATCCCGCGTTTAAAGTTGCCAAGGTGCGGTGTGAAAATCACCTCACGACCTAAGTGGCTAGCAATTTCTGGCTGATGACGATGATTAAATACACCGTAAGGCTGTAAGCTCACTTCGCAGTAGCTATTGGTCATGGTTGCCTTTCTGCCCGCTCCAGAGACACCGCTAGTCGCATTGATCACTGGCCACTGACTTTCATCAACAAGACCCGCTTCCAATAACGGTTTAATTGCCAATTGAGACGCTGTTGGGTAACAACCAGGAACAGCGATAAGCTGACACTGCTTGATTCCGTCATCGTTCCATTCCGCTAAGCCATAAACCGAGTTATCTAGCCAAGATTCATGCTGATGCTCAAAACCGTAAAACTGGTTATAGAACCCTTCTTTCTTTACACGGAAAGCGCCAGACAAGTCGAAGACCTGACAGCCTTGAGCAAGAAAAAGAGGGGCTAGGTCGTGGCTGACTTCATGCGCAGTCGCTAAAAACACCACATCACTTTCAATTGCGACAGCTTCAACATCAGTAAGAGGCAGTACAGACTGACTAATAATCCCAGCTAACTTACCGTGTAATTGCGAGATGCATTTCCCCGCATCTAAGCTATTGGCGGAAACATACAAACCTGATAGCGTAAGTTCAGGGTGTTTGTGCACCATCAGAGCAAGCTCTGCTCCGGTATAACCGCTTGCGCCTATGATTGTGGTTTTAAGCATCTGAGACATCCAATTCGACCTAAAATCACCACTCAATGAGTGACTATAAATTTAATTAATTTCGCTTTTATTGGTTTTTTATTCAATAAAAGTGATTTAATATGTGTTTTACCTTCTTAACCGTACTCTGTCAACAGGGAATGTAAACTAAATATGAAATTACCAAGTTTTCTTGAGGTCTACAGCGGCCTGATTTCCACCTCTTCTATTAGCTCGACAGACCCAAGTTGGGATGAAGGCAACGCCAAAGTCATTGAAAAATTAGCAGGATGGCTAAAGGATGTCGGCTTCAGCGTCGAAGTCACAACCGTCGAAGAAGGGAAACTCAATCTAATTGCCAAGAAAGGCAGTGGAGAAGGTGGTCTGCTACTCGCGGGTCACAGCGATACCGTGCCATTCGATCAAGGGCGATGGAATTTTGAACCTCACGCGTTAACTGAAGCAAACAATCGCTTCTATGGTTTAGGTACGGCAGATATGAAGGGCTTTTTCGCCTTTATTATAGAAGCCGTAAAAAAAGTCGATTGGAGTAAACAGATCAAGCCTCTTTATATACTGGCTACCTGCGATGAAGAGACAACCATGCTGGGTGCACGCCACTTTACTGAGAATGCACCGTTTAAACCGGACTACTGCATTATTGGTGAGCCAACCAGCTTAGTGCCTATCCGAGGTCACAAAGGCCATGTCGCCAATGCCGTGCGAGTTACGGGGAAATCCGGGCACTCTTCAGATCCTTCATTAGGTGTGAATGCGATTGAGATCATGCATGAAGTTCTATTTGCACTAATGCAGTTACGCGATAAATTGATCAAAGAGTACCACCACCCAGGTTTTGCTATCCCTAGTCCCACTCTTAACCTTGGTCATATTCATGGTGGCGACAGTGCGAACCGCATCTGTGGTTGTTGCGAACTGCATTATGATGTACGTCCTTTACCGGGCATCAGTTTAGACGGTTTGGACAATATGTTGCGCGGCGCACTTAAAGAAGTTGAAGCTAAGTGGCCTGGCCGAATCAGCATTACTCCACTTCATGAACCCATTCCGGGTTATGAATGTCAGCATGACCACCCATTTATTGGTGGTGTGGAAGAGATCTGTGGGCTCGAATCTCAAACTGTCAACTACTGCACAGAAGCGCCTTTCCTGCAACAACTCTGCCCGACTCTCGTTCTAGGGCCGGGGTCAATCGATCAAGCGCACCAACCGGATGAATTCCTCGCGTTCGAGTTTATTGATCCAACGATCGATGTTTTGTCAAAAGCGATGCATAAGTATTGTTTTTAGAGGCAAAGAAGAAGCAATCGCTCTTGAATAGTGGATTCGGATAAATTGAAGGGTTGGCGTGTTACGCCAACCTTTTTTGTAATAAATTTTCAACATAATTAGTCAATCGCATGCATCTTTGGACGTTACATTCATTTGCACAATATTTGCAAACTTAGCCTACAGTATTTGACTCGCGGCGATATTTTTCGCTAGATTGTCTACCTAACAAAGAAACATTGGATGTAATTTTTTTACAAGGCAGGAAGATAATGAACGAGAAATACTCTGCGCTCAGAAGCAATGTGAGCATGCTAGGACACTTGCTCGGCAACACCATCAAGGACGCACATGGTGACGTACTTCTAGAGAAAGTAGAAACCATTCGTAAACTTTCCAAGTCCGCCCTCGCAGGCAATCAGCAAGATAGAAAAAGCTTGATTGATGAAATAAAAAGCCTGCCAAATGATCAACTGACTCCAGTTGCTCATGCATTCAACCAATTTCTAAACCTAACGAACATGGCAGAGCAGTACCATACGATTTCACGTCACTGCGATGCTCATGTATGCGAACCAGACGCTATCAATACGCTTTTCTCAAAACTGGCTCAAAACGACATCAGTAAACTTGATACAGCCCAAGCTGTACGCGATCTAAACATTGAGTTGGTACTAACCGCGCATCCTACTGAAATCACTCGTCGAACCATGATTCACAAGCTGATTAAGATCAACAAGTGCCTTTCTAAACTGGAACTGAGTGATCTATCTGTTAAAGAGCGCCAAAAAACGGAACGTCGTCTTGAGCAGTTAATCGCACAAAGTTGGCACTCGGATACCATCCGTCAACAGCGCCCAACACCACTTGATGAGGCCAAATGGGGCTTTGCAGTGGTTGAAAACTCATTATGGGAAGCGGTACCTGATTTTTTAAGAGAACTAGACCAACGTTTGGAAGGCTATCTAGGCGAAGGGCTACCTATTGATGCACGACCAGTTCACTTCTCATCATGGATGGGTGGTGACCGAGATGGTAACCCATTTGTCACCCATACCATTACTCGTGAAGTACTACTGCTCTCACGTTGGAAAGCGGCCGATCTCTACCTAGGCGATATCAACGAACTGGTTAGCGAATTGTCGATGACCAAATGTAACGACGCGGTTCGTGCACTCGCGGGGGACGATGAACATGAACCTTACCGCGCTGTACTGAAGCAACTTCGAGAGCTGTTAAACGAAACCAAAGAGATTCTCGACGCCAAGATTCATGGTCAAAAACTGGCGGTCAAAGCGCCGCTGCAACGTGTCGAACAGTTGTGGGAACCTCTCTACGCCTGTTACCAATCCCTACACGAATGTGGCATGGGTATCATTGCTGACGGTTCATTACTCGATACCCTACGCCGAATCAAAGCTTTTGGTGTCCATCTAGTTCGTCTCGATATTCGTCAAGAAAGTACCCGTCATTCAGATGTATTGTCTGAGCTGACTCGCTACCTAGGTATTGGTGATTACAACCATTGGAGCGAGCAAGATAAGATTGCTTTTCTAACTAACGAGTTAGCCTCTAAACGTCCACTACTACCACGCGATTGGCAGCCATCTGAAGCCGTTCAAGAGGTTTTGGACACGTGTAATATCATCGCCCTTCAACCTCGTGAAGCTTTCGGTGCCTATGTCATTTCGATGGCTCGTACCGCTTCCGATGTACTCGCCGTTCACCTGTTGCTACAAGAATCGGGTTGTCCTTATCGTATGGACGTTTGTCCATTGTTTGAAACGTTAGACGACTTAAACAACGCAGAGTCTGTCATCAAACAATTGATGGGCATCGACCTATACCGTGGCTTTATTCAAAACCATCAAATGGTCATGATCGGTTATTCAGATTCGGCTAAAGACGCAGGCGTGATGTCTGCTGGCTGGGCTCAATACCATGCCATGGAATCTCTTGTAAAAGTGGCTGAAGATGAGGGCGTCGAACTGACCCTATTCCATGGCCGAGGCGGTACTATTGGTCGCGGTGGCGCACCAGCGCATGCAGCACTACTTTCTCAGCCACCAAAGAGTCTAAAAGGCGGTCTGCGTGTGACAGAGCAAGGCGAAATGATTCGCTTCAAGCTTGGGCTTCCAGAAGTTGCTGTCAATAGCTTTAGTCTCTATGCAAGTGCAATCCTTGAGGCAAACCTACTGCCACCACCAGAGCCAAAACAAGAATGGCGTGATTTGATGAACGTCTTGTCAGAGGTCAGCTGTGAAGCATACCGAAACATCGTTCGTGGCGAGCCAGATTTTGTGCCTTACTTCCGTCAAGCAACGCCAGAGTTGGAACTGGGTAAGCTACCGCTTGGTTCTCGACCAGCTAAACGTAATCCTAACGGTGGTGTAGAAAGCCTACGTGCGATTCCATGGATTTTCTCTTGGAGTCAAAACCGTCTTGTCCTTCCAGCATGGCTAGGTGCAGGTGAGGCAATTCAATACTCCGTAGACAAAGGACATCAAGCGCTATTAGAGGAAATGTGTCGCGAATGGCCATTCTTCTCTACACGTCTTGGTATGCTTGAGATGGTTTACACTAAGTGCAATATGGAAATTTCTCGTTACTATGATGAACGCTTGGTAGACCCTAAACTACTGCCACTGGGTGATCGTCTACGTGAACAACTGCAAAAAGATATCAAAGCAGTGCTTAATGTAGAGAACAACGAGAACCTGATGCAAAGTGACCCTTGGGGACAAGAGTCCATCCGCTTACGTAACATCTATGTTGAACCATTGAACATGCTGCAAGCAGAACTGCTTTACCGCACTCGTCAAGATCAAGAAGCCGCTCCAGAGCTGGAAGAAGCGCTGATGGTTACGATAGCGGGTATTGCTGCGGGTATGCGAAACACGGGCTAACCCTCACAGTTAAAGGTTGGTGTCATCACACCAACCTTTTTCTTTGATAGTAAATAATGTCAGCCGAGAGACATTAGCAACCACAACAAAGATAAATATCCCACAAAACAAACCCAAAGCAGTTATTTGTAACTTTTTTGGGATATTTTGTCCTTCTATTCTACTTTATGCTTATTATTTAGATATACTACTCAACCGCTGCGGTTAACTATATATAATCTACAGACTGCAGCTTTCGATAATCTTTTTATCGATCCTAGGTGATAAACGGCTTTTTTAGGTGACATGACCAACTTTGTTGGTGCCACTTTAAATACTGATAATGAGTGCCTTTAGAAGCACGACAGTAAGAAGTGGTTAAGTTTTGTAGTTTATTGACCATTTGGATTGAAGACATGTCATTACCACACGTTATCTTGACCGTATTAAGCACGCGCGACGCTACTGGATACGATATCACTAAAGAATTTTCAGCGACTATTGGTTACTTCTGGAAGGCGAGCCACCAGCAAGTGTACCGTGAGCTTAATAAGATGGCTCAGAACAATCTTGTTACTTGTGTTCTTGAACCCCAAGAAGGAAAACCAGACCGTAAGGTTTACTCAATTACTGATTCGGGCCGCGCCGCTCTTGGTGAATGGTTCGACCAACCAACCGCACACCCAACGGTTCGCGACGAGTTCTCTGCAAAGCTGATGGCTTGTGCCGTGCAACCTTCTGCGCCATTCCGTACCCAGCTAGGTGAACTTGTTGAAGAGTCACGTAAGCTCGTCGCTCACTATCAAGAGATTGAAAACGCTTACTACTCAACGCCATCAACACTTGATAAGCAGCAACGTCTAGAACGTCTAACGCTTCGCAGAAACCTACTGATTCGCCAAGCATGGGTTGAGTGGGCTCAAGAAGTACTGACTGAATTGGATACGCTAGCGTAATCGAGAAGTGAGAAAAATTTAAGGGTTGGCACCTAGTGCCAACCCTTTTCTTTAAAATTCAATTAATAAAGCCCAAACTCGGAACGAAGCGTTCTTAACGCTATATCCCATCGCCACCGATAAAACTTTGCGACTTGCCGTTAAATTGCTGATCCATATCCAACGACGGTTTATCGGTTGTTGGGCGACCCACAATTTTAGCAGGTACACCAGCAACGGTTGTATGGGCAGGCACTGGTTGAAGCACGACCGAGCAAGAACCAATCTTCGCCCCTTCGCCCACTTCAATATTACCCAGTATTTTGGCACCCGCACCAATCATGACACCTTCACGGATTTTAGGATGGCGATCGCCACACTCTTTACCTGTACCACCCAACGTGACATCCTGAAGAATCGACACATCGTTCTCAACAACCGCTGTTTCACCAATGACGATCCCAGTGGCATGGTCAAGCATGATGCCATAGCCAATCTTAGCCGCAGGGTGGATATCAACCTGACACGCAACAGAAATTTGATTTTGTAGATAGGTTGCTAAAGCGATACGCCCCTGCTTCCATAGCCAGTTGGCAACTCGATACCCCTGAAGCGCGTGGTAGCCTTTTAAATAGAGCAGTGGCATTGAGTACATAGCAACAGCAGGATCTCGAGTAACAGTAGCGCAGATATCACAGGCCGCTGCTGAGCTGATACTCGGATCAGCATTCAACGCTTCTTCTACCACTTCCCTAACCGCCATTGCAGGCATAGAAGCCGTATTTAGCTTGTTTGCCAAAATATAGCTAAGCGCTGCGCTTAGGCTATCATGCTTAATAATGGTCGCATGATAAAAGCTGGCTAACATTGGCTCTTGCTCAGAAAGCTCACGTGCTTCCTTCACAATGGTGTGCCATACCTTCTGTTTCTCACATTGTTTCATGTCGTTTCCTAGAACTGAATCCCTAGTATCTAGATACAAATCCAGTGTTGCTGTCGTTCTCTTATGCTTCCGCTTTCTTATCTCGGGCAAGTAAATCTTTGGCCGCCAAGTTGGCATCCTTTCCTTGATACAATACTTGATAAATTTGGTCAACAATCGGCATCTCTACACCCATACGCTCAGCCAATAGGTAGACCTCTTTGGTATTGCGGTAACCTTCCACTACTTGACCAATTTCTTGCTGTGCCGTATCGACATCTTTACCCTGACCTAACGCTAAACCAAAGCGACGGTTGCGCGACTGGTTATCGGTACAGGTCAGAACAAGGTCACCAAGACCAGCCATACCCATAAAGGTTTCTGGTTGAGCACCTAGCGCAGCACCAAGACGTGTCATTTCAGCAAGACCACGGGTGATGAGTGCTGTACGCGCATTGGCACCAAAGCCGATGCCATCAGACATGCCTGCACCAATCGCAATCACGTTCTTAACCGCACCACCTAATTGCATGCCGATAAAGTCACTGTTGGCATAAACTCGAAACGTCTTACTGCAATGAATTTTCTCTTGAAGATCGGCAACAAAAGCAGCATCAGGAGAAGCCACAGAAATGGCAGTCGGCATTCCCATCGCCAACTCTTTAGCAAAGGTAGGACCTGAAAGGACTGCTAACGAGTACCCTTCACCAAGCGCTTCATTTGCTACATCTTTAAGTAGCCGACCCGTTTCTGGCTCCAAACCTTTCGTCGCCCAGCAAATTCGAGAGTCTTCACGCAGGTATGGCTTGACGTTATTCAGCACAATACCAAACACATGGCTTGGAACGACCACCAAAAGATCGCGACTCGCTTGAACCGCTTTTTTTAAATCGGATTCAACGATCAGTGAATCTGGGAATTCAATCCCAGGTAAAAACTCGTGATTAGCTCGGTCGGCTTCTAGACGAGCCATATGTTCTGGTTCGTGGCCCCAAATGATTACGTTCGCACCATTTCGCGCGAGTGAGATTGCAAGTGAAGTGCCGTATGAGCCAGCACCTAGGACTGTCATTGCAATTTCTTTACCGTAAGCATTGTTGGTGTTGTCTTTCATTGTTCCGCCTGATTGTCATTAGGTTGACTAGAATCTTGTTACTACTCTCTAGCGTTTAGAAATTAGTAACAAAAACCCAGTAACTGGCACGTAAAACAAAAAATGCACATCGTATCTTGTGCAAGACACTCTGTGCATTTTATACCATACCTCTGACTGATCAGAGGTCTCACTGATTATGCTTCAGCTTGGCCTTCTTGCTGAGCTTGCTGCTGTAGGTAGTTCATAAACAGAGCGTCAAAGTTAACTGGTGCTAAGTTTAGTTGAGGGAACGTACCTTTAACGACTAAGCTTGAGATCGTCTCACGCGCGTATGGGAATAGGATGTTCGGGCAGAATGCACCTAAACAATGTGCTAGCTGGCCTGCTTCCATTTTCTCAGCAGTGAAAATACCACCTTGCTGAACTTCACATAGGAACGCTGTTTCTTCTGCGTTCTTCACTGTCACTGTTAGACGAAGAACCACTTCATAAACACCTTCACCAAGTTCACGGCTTTGAGTATCTAGATCCAGTTTAACATCTGGGTTCCAGTCTTTTTGGAACATGCTAGGTGAGTTTGGAGCTTCAAAAGAAACATCTTTAAGGAAGATGCGTTGGATTGCGAAGTTTTGTGCTTCTTGTTGTGGTGCTGCTTCAGCCATTTTAAAAATCCTTTAATCCTGCAATAAAATATCTGCTTGGAGGTTAACCGAGAGAGTTGGGAATGACTAGGTTTCCAATGATTTTCGTGGAACTGTTCACATCTCTCTAAGACAAACGCTGATTTTTCAATCAGCGTTTAAGGTATTAGCGAGTTAATTTACTTTTTACCTTTAACCAAAGGCATGTTGGCTTCACTCCAAGCAATCAAACCATTTTTAAGCAGGTTGACGTTTTCAAAGCCTGCTTTGGCAAGAAGATTAGCACTCTCTTGAGCCGTTTGACCTGTCTTGCATACTACAATGATTGGGGCTGATTTGTGGTTTTCAAGGCTACCCAAGTTACCAGCCTTGATATCAGACGGCAAAATGTGAACTGCATCTGTAATATGCCCTTTGCGGTATTCATCTTTACTACGAATATCAACAACTACACCATTTTCACGGTTCATAAGTTGTGTCGTTTGTGCAGCTGTAATCTCTTTGTAAGCGGCAGTAGATGATTTAACAATGTTCATGATAAGGGCGACTAATAGACCCACCCATACCAAAGATAGAATCATGTTCTCTTGAAAAAATGCGATGTACTCTTGCATGTCCTGTGCTCTTTGATGATAGAACCGCCCACATTTCCAACAATGTGTGACTGCCCTAGGCTAAAAATTCAGATTGGAAGTATAGCGAGGTTAAGATGCCTAAGCGAGCCAATTACACTCAGAATAAGAATCTGTTGCACTTTTCGCTACGCAATTGGAAACGGAAATGCCGTCACCTGATCAATATGATCACAGCCGATCGCAAGCATAATTAAGCGATCAATGCCTAAGGCGACTCCAGCACATTCAGGCAGCCCCGATTTCAGAGCGGCAATAAGATGGTAGTCGATCGGCTGTGGGTTGAGCCCCATCTCTATTCGCTTAGCATTGTCTGATTCGAAGCGTTTTAGTTGTTCACTCGGATTGTCGAGCTCATGGAAGCCATTCGCCAGTTCGATACCTTTAAAGTAAACCTCGAAACGATCCGCCACTCTTGGATCTTCCGCATTGATTTTTGCCAATGCCGCTTGTGACGCTGGAAAATCGTAAACAAAAGCAGGGACATTTTGGCCAATCTTAGCTTCCACACCCACACTGAACAGCAGTTGGAGAAGCGTATCCCTATCTTGTTCTGGTTCAGCGATATCCCTTAAACCCAACTTGGCTGCAACCTCCTTCAGTTCACCCATCGTACTTTCTAAAGGGCACACTCCAAGTACATTGATGAAGGCTTGCTGGTAGGTCATGCGCTCAGCTTGGCCACATTTGAGAACAAGTTGTAGCAAATCGTCCATCTCATCCATCAATTTATGGTGGTCAAAACCCACGCGATACCACTCCAGCATAGTAAACTCCGGATTATGGTAACGACCATTTTCTTCATTGCGAAAAGCTTTATTAATCTGATAGATACAGCCACTACCCGCTGCCAGCAGGCGCTTCATATGAAATTCTGGGCTGGTCATAAAATAGAGTTTGCTACCATCGGCATAACCAGGGCCGACAAACTCTGTTTGAAAAGTATGCAGATGAATATCGGTGACGGTGGCATGACTCATCGCCGGTGTATCGACTTCCAATACATCTCGGGCACGAAAGAATTGACGAATCTGACTCACTAGATCAGCACGTTGACGAAGCTGTTCAATTGAAGCAGTTGGCTGCCAGTCGTGGTTCATTGGAAAACTCTCTTTGGGTTAATCTGGCGAGAAAGTATCAAGTTTATCCGACTTTTCCTAGCAATAAACGCCGACATTTGTACTCTGCACAACCCACCACTCTGCTTATTTTTGAAGCAAGCATTTATCGTATTACAGCACAGAAAACATTCGCCACCAGCCTGTTATCAATCAATCAAATGTTATGCAACAGTCATTTAACAAAACACGGTGCAATCTAAGAAGAGCAAACCTTCTTTGCCGTGATTGCAATCACATAACCTATAAATTTTATGCTCTTATATGCATTACCGGAGCAAAAAACCAAATACATCAATTTTTCTGCCATGTAGCTCTTCTACACTAGCCCTACCACTTTTGGGGCATTCCCCAATTAATTATAACAAGCGGACTATTCCGCATTTTCACACTGGAGGATAACTGTGCAAATTATCACCACAGATATCGCAGTGATCGGCGCAGGCGGCGCTGGTCTTCGCACTGCTATTGCAGCAGCTGAAGCAAACCCTGACTTAGAAGTTGCACTGATTTCTAAAGTTTATCCAATGCGTTCCCATACGGTCGCTGCAGAAGGTGGCTCAGCCGCAGTTATCAAGGATGAAGATAGCCTAGACAACCATTTCAACGATACCGTTGGTGGTGGTGACTGGCTTTGTGAACAGGATGTTGTTGAGTACTTCGTGAAGAACGCAACTCGCGAAATGATTCAAATGGAACAGTGGGGTTGCCCATGGAGCCGTAAAGAGAACGGTGAAGTTAACGTTCGTCGCTTTGGCGGTATGAAGGTTGAACGTACATGGTTTGCTGCCGATAAGACTGGCTTCCATATGCTTCACACTTTGTTCCAAACCTCGATGAAGTACCAAAACATCAAACGTTTTGATGAATATTTTGTGGTAGACCTTCTTGTCGATGAAGGCGAGGTTCAGGGTCTTATCGCGATTCACATGTCAGAAGGTGAATTGGTTACGATCAAAGCCAAATCGGTTGTTCTAGCTACTGGTGGTGCTGGCCGCGTTTACCACTGTAATACAAACGGCGGTATCGTTACGGGTGATGGTATGGCAATGGCTTACCGCCATGGCGTACCTCTACGTGATATGGAGTTCGTTCAATACCACCCAACCGGTCTACCAGGTACAGGCATCCTAATGACGGAAGGCTGTCGTGGTGAAGGCGGTATTATCGTTAACAAGAACGGCTACCGTTACCTACAAGATTACGGTATGGGACCTGAGACTCCAGTTGGTCAACCGAAGAACAAATACATGGAACTGGGTCCACGTGACAAAGTTTCTCAAGCTTTCTGGCATGAACAACAAAAAGGCAACACCATCAAGCACCCTCTGGGTGACGTGGTGCACCTAGACCTTCGCCACTTGGGTGAAGAGTACCTTCAAGAACGTCTACCGTTCATCTGTGAACTGGCTAAAGCTTACGTAAACGTAGACCCAGCAAAAGAACCCATCCCAATTCGTCCAACCGTGCACTACACCATGGGTGGTATTGAGACTAACGGCGAATGTGAAACACGCATTAAAGGTCTGTTCGCAGTCGGTGAGTGTGCGTCTGTAGGTCTGCATGGTGCGAACCGTTTAGGTTCAAACTCACTGGCTGAGTTTGTGGTATTCGGTCGTGTAGCGGGTGAGCAAGCAGTGAAACGTGCGGCTGAATTCAAAGGCTGGAACGAAGAGTCCATCGCAGCTCAAGTTAAAGCGGTTGAAGAACGTATTGCCGCTCTGATGAACCAAGAAGGTGATGAGAACTGGGCAACAATCCGTACTGAAATGGGTCACACCATGGAAGCGGGCTGTGGTATCTACCGCCAAGAAGATCTGATGCAAGCGACGATCGACAAAATCACTGAACTAAAAGAGCGTTACAAGCGCATCAGCATCAAAGATAAGGGCAAAGTGTTTAACACTGACCTTCTATACGCTATCGAAGTGGGTTATGGCCTAGAAGTAGCAGAAGCTATGGTTCACTCAGCAATCTTACGTAAAGAGTCTCGTGGTGCCCACCAGCGTCTAGATGATGGTTGTACGGAGCGTGACGATGTGAACTTCCTCAAGCACTCTCTGGCCTTCTACAAAGAAGATGCAGCACCTGAAATCGACTACAGCACAGTGACAATCACTAAGTCACAGCCAAAAGCTCGTCTATACGGTGAAGCAGCAGAGAAAGCAGCGGCTGAAGAAGCAGCTAAAGCAGCAGAGAAGAATGCAGAGGAGCAAGCATAATGTCAGGCAATCGCATCCAAAAAGTCGAGATTCTGCGCTATGACCCTGAGCATGACGCAGAGCCGCACTTTCAAACCTTTGAAGTACCGTTTGATGAAACCATGTCTACGCTTGATGCGCTAGGCTACATCAAAGATAACCTAGACAAAGATCTGTCATACCGCTGGTCTTGTCGTATGGCTATCTGTGGTTCATGCGGCATCATGGTAAACGGTGTACCTAAGCTAGCGTGTAAGAGTTTCTTACGTGACTACCCGAACGGTGTGAAAATTGAACCACTAGCGAACTTCCCGATTGAGAAAGATCTTATCGTTGATATGACGCCGTTCATTGAGCGCCTTGAAGCGATCAAACCATACATTATCGGTAACGACCGCAAGCCAGAAGATGGGACTAACATCCAAACTCCTGAACAGATGGCGAAGTACAAGCAGTTCGCTGGTTGTATCAACTGTGGTCTATGTTATGCCGCGTGTCCTCAATTTGGTCTAAACCCAGAGTTCATTGGTCCAGCAGCACTAACGCTTGCTCACCGCTACAACCTCGATAGCCGTGACAACGGTAAAGCTGAACGTATGGCACTCATCAATGGCGAAAACGGCGCTTGGGGCTGTACCTTTGTTGGTTATTGTTCTGAAGTTTGTCCTAAGAGCGTTGACCCTGCCGCGGCAGTGAACCAAGGTAAAGTCGAATCTTCGATGGATTTCGTTATTGCGATGTTGAAGCCTGATGGTACACCAGCGAAAACAGCAGAGGAGGCATAAGGATGAGTAACCGTAAACCTTACGTTCGTGAAGTAAAACGCACTTGGTGGAAAGATCATCCTTTTTACCGCTTCTACATGCTTCGTGAAGCAACTGTATTGCCTCTAATCCTGTTTACTCTATTCCTAACCGTCGGTTTAGGTTCATTGGTAAAAGGCCCTGACGCTTGGCAAACTTGGCTTGATTTTATGGCGAATCCAGTAGTCGTCGCGATTAACATCGTGGCGCTAGCGGGCAGCCTACTGCATGCTCAAACCTTCTTCAGTATGATGCCGCAAGTAATGCCGATTCGCTTGAAAGGTAAACTTGTCGATAAGAAGATCATTGTACTGACTCAGTGGGCGGCGGTAGCTTTCATCTCACTTATTGTCTTGATCGTGGTTTAAGGAGCTTTAACGATGAAACCGAATTTCTCTGTAGATAGAGCACCTAAACGTTCTGATGAGCCAATCTGGTGGGGTCTGTTTGGCGCAGGCGGTACTTGGTTCGCAATGATCACACCAATCACAATTTTGGTGCTAGGTGTACTGGTACCGCTCGGTGTGATCAGTGCTGACGCGCTAAGCTATGAACGTGTTGTAGACTTTGCAACCAGTATCATTGGCGCGCTATTTATCATCGCGACACTGGCACTACCAATGTGGCATGCAATGCACCGTGTACACCACGGCATGCACGATCTTAAATTCCATACAGGTATTGTTGGTAAAGTTGCGTGCTACGCGTTTGCAGGTCTTATTTCTGCTCTAGCTGTCATTTTTATCTTTATGCTTTAACAAGCACTCAAAGTAAAAGCCCGCTCAGTTAGCGGGCTTTTTTATGTGGCTCAATTAAAGAATAAAGCGGCTTAGATCTTCATCTTCGATTGTTTCACCAAGTTTCGCTTTCACATATTCGGCATCAATCGTTAGCTTGGAGCCCGCTTTATCGGTCGCTTCGAATGAGATCTCATCCATTAATCGCTCCATCACAGTATGTAGACGACGCGCACCGATATTTTCAGTTCTTTCATTCACTGTCCATGCTGCTTGTGCAATTTGAATGATCCCCTCTTCCGTAAACTCGATGTCGACATCTTCTGTCTTCATCAGCGCAATGTATTGCTCCGTCAGAGACGCTTTAGGCTCAGTTAGGATACGTTTGAAGTCATCGCTAGACAGCGCTTCAAGTTCCACTCGAATAGGCAGACGACCTTGAAGTTCAGGGATTAAATCTGAAGGTCTTGCCACTTGGAATGCCCCTGAAGCAACAAACAGAATGTGGTCTGTCTTAACCATACCGTGCTTGGTTGAAACCGTACTGCCTTCAATCAGTGGTAGGAGATCGCGTTGAACACCTTCACGAGAAACATCTGGACCCGAGCTCTCACCACGTTTACAGATCTTGTCGATTTCATCGATAAATACGATACCGTTGTTTTCTACGTTGAAAATCGCCTGCTCCTTTAGCTCTTCTTGATTAACAAGCTTGGCCGCTTCTTCCTCAGTTAAAGCTTTCATCGCATCTTTGATTTTGAGCTTACGCTTTTTCTTCGTATCACCCGCTAGATTCTGGAACATGCCTTGCAGCTGATTCGTCATCTCTTCCATGCCAGGAGGTGCCATAATTTCAACACCCATTTGTGGTGCTGCGACATCGATCTCGATCTCTTTATCGTCTAGCTGCCCTTCACGTAGTTTTTTACGGAAAACCTGACGCGTGTTAGACGAAGTTTCGTCACGCTGCTCATTTTGCCCCCAAGCATCACGCGCTGGCGGTAGCAGTGCATCAAGAATACGCTCTTCAGCCTGCTCCTCGGCACGGAATTTCACTTTTTCCATTGCCTGTTGATGAGTCATCTTAATCGCCACGTCCGTTAGGTCACGGATGATGGTTTCGACTTCTTTACCGACATAACCTACTTCGGTAAATTTTGTCGCTTCAACTTTAATGAAAGGTGCGTTCGCCAACTTCGCAAGACGGCGGGCAATTTCAGTTTTACCCACACCCGTTGGACCAATCATCAGAATGTTCTTCGGTGTCACTTCTACACGCAGGCTTTCATCAAGCTGCATGCGACGCCAGCGGTTACGTAATGCAATCGCTACCGATCGCTTGGCTTTGTCCTGACCAATGATATGGCGGTTAAGTTCATGGACGATTTCGCGAGGTGTCATTTCAGACATAATCTTTTCCTTAAATTAGTTAGCCACTATCTTTGGTTATTCAGCTGCTTGTTGAGCTGGAATTTCTAGTTCTTCAATAGTGTGGTAATGGTTCGTAAACACACAGATATCACCTGCAATCTTGAGTGACTTTTCTGCGATTTCACGAGCATCTAATTCTGTATTTTCTAGCAGAGCTGTAGCCGCAGCCTGAGCAAAGTTACCGCCCGAACCAATTGCGATCAGATCGTTTTCTGGCTGAACAACATCACCGTTACCAGTAATGATCAAAGAAGCCGTTTCATCAGCAACAGCCAATAGAGCTTCCAGTTTGCGTAGGGCACGGTCACTTCGCCAATCTTTCGCTAACTCTACCGCAGCTTTAGTTAGATGACCCTGATGCATTTGCAGTTTACTTTCAAACTTTTCAAACAGCGTAAAGGCATCTGCAGTACCGCCCGCAAAGCCAGCTAGCACTTTGTTGTTGTACAGACGACGCACTTTTCGTGCATTGCCTTTCATCACGGTGTTACCTAGTGATACTTGGCCATCACCAGCGATGACGACTTTGTTATTACGACGTACAGATACAATGGTAGTCACGAGCAGGGCCTCATAGTTATTTTAATCTCAATGTTAGAGATTATATGAGGTTTAGGGATTGGAAATTCAAGGGGCAGGCGAGAGGCGAGAGTGTTATCTCTTCGCTGGGACAAATCCTGTCAACACCTGGTTCTATCAACTCACTACCCGCCCCCACATCTCGAAGGACGAAGTCCGTTCTAAACTCTTGCATGGCGGAGCCCGTTCTGTTTACGTGGCATAAAAAAACGAACCCATTGGGTTCGTTTTTAAAACTTCTACTGCGCTTCTTTCCAGATTGCGCAAGGTTCGATTTTAGCGCGTTGTAGCTTATGCTTGTCTCGTTCCGCATCCCGCTTGAACTTATAAGGTCCAAGCACAACACGATACCAACTGCTGTCTTCTTTTTTACGGATCTTACTATTGATGCCCTGAAAAGCGATATCCAATTTACGTGCTTCAGCTTGCTGAGCGGTCTTATAAGCGCCACACTGCATGATATATGGAATCTCAGATACCACCTGCTCTTTAGCTTTTACTTCGACTTCTCGGCTTGGCAACGAATCGACATAATCCCACTTCTCTTCTGGAGGTGGTGGCAGTTTGGCTTGCGTTGCTGGCTTCGATTTTGGTTTAACCGGTTCAACAACTGGCGCTGGTGGCTCAGGATCATTACTGAGGGTATACAGACCATAACCAAACACACCCACCAGCAAAATAGCTAACAGGCCACTGCGCCATGGTTTACGACGTGGTGCAGATGTTTTTTTGGTCGGCTGGCGGCTGTTTCCACCACGACCTCTTTTAACGTAATCTCGATTCGCCACTACTTAACATCAATAATTTTGTTTACTACTGCCGACATGTTAATGCAGATCGCCACTTGATGACAGAGTATAAATGGAAGCGGCACATCAAAATGTGCCGCTGAGAGGTATGTTTTAAAGCACTCGCGGAGGAGCAGCACTTTCACGAACAACCAGTTTCGTTTCCAATAGTCTCGATCCTGCTCTAACGTCATGGCCACGCAATAACTCAAGCATCATTAGCATCGCCTGACGACCGATTTCATAGCGAGGCTGTGAAATGGTAGTTAGCGGTGGATCGCAGTACTGTGCAAAGTGGATATCATCGAAACCAACCACGGATAAATCTTGTGGTACTCGGATACCGAGCTTTTTCGCTTCCTGAATCGCACCGATAGCCATTGCATCATTATGACAAAAGACCGCTGTTGGAGGCTCAGACAACGCCAGCAGCTGACGCACTGCCTTGGCACCATCCTCAAACGAAAAATTCCCATACGTACAGTAATTAGGATTCATCGTAATACCCGCTCGACGTAGAGCTTGTTGATAGCCCTGATGGCGGAATTGACACAACACCGCCGATTGCGGTCCCGAGATCTGAGCGACGCGCTTATGCCCCATCTGCGTGAGATAGTTAACCGCCTCAAAAGCGGAAGTCAGGTTATCGATATGTACAGTTGGGAGTTCTAATTCTGGCGCAAACTCACACGCCATCACCATAGGAGGCAAATTCTTCTGTTCAGGTTTACTGACATCGAAGGGGAGATCGGTACCAAGCAACAACATGCCATCAGCTTGTTTAGTAAACACAAGGTTCACAAATGAGCTTTCTCTTTTTTTCTGCTGACCACTATCGCCGAGTAGCACAATGTAACCGTGCTCCATCGCAGCATCCTCAATACCTCGAATAATTTCGGTATAGTAAGGATCACAGATATCCGGAATGATCGCGATAATTGTTTTTGATTCATTGCGGCGCAAATTGCGCGCCAACGAGTTTGGTGAATAACCAGCTTCCAATACCGCATCTTCAACTCTTTTTCTCGTCGCTGATGATACTTTTTCCGGATTCATCAACGCCCTTGATACAGTCGCTGTTGATACTCCTGCAAGCTGGGCAACATCCTTCATTGTCGCCATATAAAATTTACCCTCTTCGTTTCCTTCAACGGTAGCTCGGTTGCCACCTTAGCTTCTAGTTGGAATTTATCTCATAGCCTCAACGGCTAAAATGATGTCGATTTGTAGGCTAAATACCTATCTTCTCATTAATATGCCTCGAGCAAACGATTAACTCACAAATAACAGTTTGAGAGCAACACATTGCACACGACCTAGTTTATTCATTTCAAAACACAAAGTTACGGGAGATTTAACAAAATTGGCGCCTGAGAGGAGATTTCGATCACAAATAAATGAAAAAGGTGTGAATATTGATTTTCGCAATGACTCATCAATGATCTATTTAAGCAAAAACATGTCCATTTAGAATAAAACCTACTGGCAGGCTAACTTAAATCTTGAGGTTCAATATCGAGGCTCCAACGCACTTTTTTGGCCAATGGCAATAATGCGATGGCCGGCTTAGCACTGGCCAACAATTTCTGCATAACAGGACGGCTTTGCGTTTGCAGTAGTAGTTGCCAACGATACTTTCCTGCTCTTTTGGCTAGCGGAGCGGGTGTAGGGCCAAGGACTTGGCACAGATCATCAAACAGCGGATGTGCCTCTAAGGTATGGCGAACCTGACGCAGAAACTCTTCAACTGTTTCGGATTGATTGGCTTCGGCTCGAAATAGGGTTAAAAACGAATAAGGCGGTAACTGAGCCAGTTTTCGTTCTTGTAGCGCTGTTTCTGCAAAGTGGCGGTAACTTTTCGTCAGTAACGCTTGCAGCAAACTGTGTTCAGGATGGTGTGTTTGCAGTACGACTTCGCCGGGTTTGCTCGCTCGCCCTGCACGACCAGCAACCTGTATAAAGAGTTGCGCTAAACGTTCAGAGGCACGAAAGTCACTGGAGTAAAGAGAACCATCTACGTCCAAGAGCCCCACCAACGTCACATCAGGAAAGTGATGACCTTTTGCGAGCATCTGTGTACCAATTAGAATTTGGTATTCTCCTTTGCGAATAGCCCCTAATGCACTTTCTAAACTACCTTTTCGACGTGTACTGTCTCGGTCGATACGAATGGTTTTGTATTCAGGGAAAAGTTCTGACAATTGTTGTTCTAACTGCTCTGTCCCCACCCCAACGGTCACTAAGTGCGTTGAACCACATCCTTGACACTGGTGGATAATCGGTTGCTGTGAACCACAATGGTGACAGCGAATTTCGTTGCTAAATTGGTGATATGTGTAATACGCATCACACCGTTTACACTCTGCAATCCAACCACATTCGTGACACATCAGTGCCGGAGAAAAGCCACGCCGATTGAGAAACAGCATTACTTGATTACCTTGCTTGAGATGTTTGCGCATCTCGGCAATCAGCGGAGCGGACAATCCACTTTCTAAATAGAGCCCCTTAACATCGAGGACTTTGTTCGTTGTTGGCGTCGCATTTCCAGCACGAGAAGAGAGGATCAAGTGATGGTATTTACCCGCCAATGCATTGTGTAGTGTCTCTAATGCTGGTGTTGCCGACCCCAATACGATAGGAATTTGCTCCTTATTGGCTCTCATCACCGCCACATCACGAGCGTGATAACGCAAGCTATCCTGCTGTTTGTATGAGGCATCATGCTCCTCATCAACAATAATAATGCCCAAGTTAGAGAAAGGGGTTAATAATGCTGAGCGGGTGCCAATCACAATACCCGATGCATTATCACGAGCGCTCAACCACGCATTAAGGCGTTCAGTATCATTGAGACCTGAGTGGATGACTTCTACAGGCACATTAAATCGCTTCTTGAAGCGGTTGATGGTTTGTGGCGTCAGGCCTATTTCAGGTACCAACACGAGAGCTTGTTTACCTTGCTCTAGCACTGGCTTGATCAAATTAAGATACACTTCGGTTTTACCCGAGCCCGTTACCCCTTCAAGTAGATAACAACCAAAGCCTTCACCGCTATTCACTGTCGCGATTGCAATAGCTTGCTCTGAATTCAATTTGGGTTTGTCGACCTTGGCCTCAACATCTTGACGCCAATCTCGAATCACAGGTTTGTTCTCAATGGATTCTATCCAACCTTTTTCCGTTAAGGATTTTAAAACAGCCGAAGAGACTTCTTCATCCAAAAACCTTTGATGTGCCACCGAACCATGTTCGAGCATACGCATTACTTTTGCTTGTTTTACTGCACGACCAAACCCCTGCATGAGCTGATCACGACCTTTTGCAGTGAGCCGCCACTCTACTAAGGTGGCAAAGTCTGCCTCTTTCCCTTTACGCAAGGCACTCGGCATAGCATTGAACAGAGTGTCGCCAAGCGGATACTGATAAAACTGACTGCACCAAACCAGCAAGGAGTAGAGGCTTTGCGACCAAACAGGCTGACTATCAAGCACTTGCTTAATCGGTTTCAACTTATCGAGACCAAACTCCGATTCATTAACCAATGCCGTTACTATGCCCACTAATGTCTGACGGCCGAATGGCACCGAGACACGCCCGCCTATGATTGGAAACATATGGCTGGGAATCTGATAATCAAACTGTTTATCCAGTGGAACAGGCAGAGCTACACGGGCAATAGTTGGTCGCATATAGGCTTTAAAGTTCAGTAAGAGAAGAGGTTAATTAGTCTAAGGGAAAAGGTCATTGGTTGAAAGAGAACAACACCAGCACCATTCAACCTAATCAGGCTAAAAAAGTAGCAACTTTATGTTGAAACGGCTTGATCCTAACCGATGTATTCATTACTATATCGCGCCTTAGAGATATGGCTTGCTGATATGTAGCGGTATCCTAGATTATTTTTATTAACTACGTGTGGTGTCCGGCTTAGATTCGGATAGCGACACGGCCTATTACAGAGGTTCTCCCATGAAAGCTGGTATCCACCCAGAATACAAAGCAATCAAAGCGACTTGTTCTTGTGGTAACTCTTTTGAGTTCAACTCAACTCTAGACAAAGATTCTATCCACCTAGACGTATGTGACAAATGTCACCCATTCTACACTGGTAAGCAACGTATCGTTGATACAGGCGGCCGTGTTGATCGCTTCAACAAGCGTTTCGGTGCTCTATCAAGCAAGAAGTAATAACTTCCTTGTTACCAAATTAAAAAAGGACGCCCAGGCGTCCTTTTTTGTTCTCTGCTCTTTGCTCGCTACTCATTTTTCAGGCGAATCTATTACAATTGGCGATATTCGCTAGCTATATCTCTATTCATCTGGTCTTATCTCCAGTCATTTACTACTTTTTCTTGCTTTAGCTCGCATTCTCACCTAGGCAGCTTGACTTAGTTACTCTAGAATGGATTCCCCCTTTCCATATAATTATTAACGAGTACCTACACCTATGTCAGACGACAATCGCCAAGAACTATCCCCTGAAGAACAATTTCGTCAACAAGCATTGGATTACCACGCAATCCCTACTCCAGGGAAAATTGAGATCGCACTTACAAAGCCAGCAGAAACCGCTAAAGACCTTGCTTTGGCATACAGCCCAGGCGTAGCAGAACCAGTACGTGAAATCGCACAAAATGCAGACAACGTTTACAAATACACTTCTAAAGGCAACATGGTCGCTGTTATCTCTAACGGCACCGCGATTCTTGGTCTTGGTAATTTAGGTCCTCTTGCCTCTAAGCCAGTAATGGAAGGCAAAGCTCTTCTATTCAAACGCTTTGCAGGTCTAGATTCTATTGATATTGAAGTCAAACACCGCACTATCGAAGAGTTCGTCGATACGGTTGCGAATATTGCTGATACGTTTGGCGGCATCAACCTAGAAGACATTAAAGCACCCGACTGTTTTGAGATTGAAAAGCAGCTGATTGAACGCTGTGATGTTCCTGTTTTCCACGATGACCAGCACGGTACTGCGATTGTTACTGCAGCTGGCATGCTTAACGCTATCGAGCTACAAGGCAAGAAACTCGAAGACGCAACGATTGTCTGTCTAGGTGCAGGTGCTGCGGCTGTCGCATGTATGGAACTACTGATTAAATGTGGCGCTATGCGTGAGAAGATCTACATGCTTGATCGCAAGGGCGTCATCCACACTCGCCGTGATGATTTGAACGAATACAAACAACTGTTTGCCAACAATACTGACAAGCGCACTCTAGAAGACGTGATTGAAGGTGCTGATCTGTTCCTAGGTGTATCAGGTCCAAACCTACTTTCTCCTGAAGCGCTTGCTTTAATGGCGAACAAGCCAGTGGTATTTGCATGTTCTAACCCAGATCCAGAAATCAAACCTGAACTTGCTCACCAAGTACGTCAGGATCTGATTATGGGCACAGGTCGCAGTGACTACCCTAACCAGGTCAACAACGTACTGTGCTTCCCATTCATTTTCCGCGGTGCACTCGACGTGCGTGCAAGTGAAATCAACGATGAGATGAAGTTAGCAGCAGTCGACGCAATTCGTCAGCTAGCCAAAGAAGAAGTGCCGGCTGAAGTACTCACTGCAGCAGGTGTTGACGCCCTGTCTTTTGGCCCGGGTTACATCATTCCTAAACCAATGGATCCTCGCCTACTACCACGCGTTGCAAAAGCAGTTGCTCAAGCCGCGGTAGACTCAGGTGTCGCTCGCATTGAAATGCCAGCAAGCTACATGGAACAATAATCCATTGTTTCTGAGGTGATAAAGACAAAAAAACCGCTGTCATATTCAGCGGTTTTTTTATTTTTGATGATGTTATCGGCTTTCAGCGAAAAATAAAGGTGCTAATATTTTTTGTTATTCGTCATCAAACGCTTCGAACTCAATACCCATTTCCGTCATCAGTTTCTTCACTTCAGCAGGAATGTCGTCAGGGCGGTCTTTACGTAAATCTTCATCTGTAGGCAACGGTTGCCCTGTATAAGCATGCAAAAATGCTTCACACAATAGCTCACTATTTGTTGCGTGGCGTAGGTTATTAATCTGACGGCGTGTACGCTCATCTGTTAAAACCTTTAATACTTTCAATGGAATAGAAACAGTAATCTTCTTTACTTGTTCGCTTTTCTTTCCATGCTCAGCATATGGGCTAATGTATTCGCCATTCCAATCTGCCATTGCGCACCTTTTATCAATTTTTATGTTTGAAAATAGAAACCCCAATTTTAGCGGTATTTATAGCCACAAGCAAAGACATATAGACGTCTAGAAGTATTGACGTCCTATAAAATGGCAAGTAAAGTAAATTGAATAAAGGATTGGGATGGCCACGATATGGCTCTTAAGAGCTTATAGCCTATTCCATTGAAAAAGTCATTTAAGGTCGAAAGGAAACATTTATGAGCACCCGTAAACCAGCCACAATCGCGGTACGTACTGGTATCGAGTCTGACACTCAACATCACGCAGTTGTTCCACCCATTTACCTTTCGACCAACTATGGGTTCCCAGCTTTCGGAGAAGTGCCTAAGTACGATTACACTCGCTCTGGCAACCCAAACCGAGGCCTATTAGAAACCGCCCTATATGAACTTGAGTCAGGCAAAGGGGCAGTGGTCACTAACTGCGGTACATCCGCCCTTAATTTATGGGTGTCAGCCTTCTTGAGCCCTGGCGATATTATCGTCGCACCTCACGATTGCTACGGGGGCACCTACCGACTATTTAACACTCGTGCCAACAAAGGGGATTTCAAAGTCCTGTTTGTTGACCAATCAAACCAGCAAGCCCTCGAAGAGGCATTGGCGCAAAAGCCTAAACTGATCCTCTTAGAAACACCGTCAAATCCATTGGTTCGAGTCGTTGACATCGCAAGTGTTTGCCAAAAAGCCAAAAAGGTCGGCGCATTGGTTGCGGTCGACAACACCTTTTTGACTCCTGTATTCCAGAAACCTCTTGAGCTTGGTGCAGATTTTGTCATTCACTCAACGACTAAATACATCAATGGTCATTCAGACGTTATTGGCGGCGTGGTGATTACCAAAAATGAACAACACGCAGAAGAGTTAGCGTGGTGGGGTAACTGTATCGGCGCCACCGGCACTCCTTTCGACAGTTACATGACACTACGTGGCATACGAACACTCGGAGCACGAATGAAAGTCCATGAAGAGAGTTCTAGCAAAATTCTCAGCTACCTTCAGACTCAACAACTTGTAGGCAAAATCTATCACCCTAGCCTGCCTGATCATCCTGGTCATGACATTGCTAAGAAGCAACAAACCGGATTTGGATCGATGCTCAGTTTCGAGTTTGCAGGTACTTTCGAACAGCTTAAATACTTTGTTGGCGAATTAGAGCTATTTTCGTTGGCTGAATCTCTAGGTGGCGTAGAAAGCCTAATTTGCCATCCTGCATCTATGACCCATCGAGCAATGGGAGAAGAGGCGCTAGCGGAAGCTGGAGTGTCACAGCAACTGCTACGTATCTCTGTCGGGCTTGAAGATGCAGACGACTTAATTGCAGATTTAAAGCAAGCATTTGCTAAAACAGCGGAGGCTCAATAATGTCTCATGAACGTCAGCTACATAAATTTGGCGGAAGTAGCTTAGCGGATCCTGAATGTTATCGCCGCGTAGTGGGTATCCTAAAAGAGTACTCAAGACCGGATGATCTCATCGTTGTCTCTGCGGCTGGTAAAACAACGAACCGACTGATCGCGTTTCTTGAAGGGCTCGCAACTGATGGGCGCATTGCTCATGAAGAACTCCAATCCTTACGAGTATTTCAAACTGAACTCGTTGAAGAGCTGATTGAAGGCGAAACTAAACAGCAACTACTCGCTACTCTTCAGGATGAATTCAGTACCTTGGGAGAATTAACTTTCCCTCTCAACGAAGCACAAAAAGCGGCGGTGCTTGGCCATGGAGAGGTCTGGTCGTCTCGCCTGCTTGCTGCCTTGCTCTGCCAAACCAATTTACCTGCTGTCGCGCAAGATGCCCGCGCCTTCCTTCGTGCAGAAGCAGGCACTCAACCTGAAGTTGATTGTGGTGCGTCTTATCCATTAATTAAAGAAGTGCTTGCGCAACATGTCCATCATCGTATCGTGATTACAGGCTTCATGGCACAAGATAAGCAAGGACACACTGTTCTCTTAGGACGAAATGGCTCTGACTACTCTGCAACCGTGATTGGTGCTCTCGCGGAAGCAAACCGTGTCACTATCTGGAGCGATGTTGCGGGTGTATATAGCGCAGATCCAAGATTGGTCTCCGACGCCTGTCTCTTACCACTATTACGCTTAGACGAAGCAAGCGAGTTGGCACGACTAGCAGCGCCAGTTCTCCACAGCAGAACCTTACAACCTGTCGCTCAAAGCTCGATGGATTTGCACCTTCGCTGTAGCTATCAGCCAGAGTCGGGTTCAACTCGTATTGAACGTGTATTGGCATCAGGAAGAGGGGCTAAAATCATTTCATCTCTCGATGAAGTGCTATTGATCGAACTTTACTTCTCTTCTCGACATGATTTCCAACGTATTGAAAATGAGGTACTTGCTAGCCTCAAACGTGCCCAGCTTGAACCTCTTACCTACGAGGTTCAACCAGACCAACACTCTATACGCTTAGCGTATACCAGCGAAATTGTTGGCGGTGCTTTAGAGCATTTACAAGACGCAGCGTTTGAAGCGGAAATCAAACTAAAAGAAGGTTACTCGATGGTCGCCGCCGTTGGTGCCGGTGTGACAAAGAATGCCAACCATTGTTATGGTTTCTACCAACAGCTAAAGAACTCGCCAGTTGAGTTTATCTCTGAATCCTTATCAGGCCTTAGCCTTGTTGCAGTGCTACGTAAGGCAAACACTAAACTACTGGTCAAATCGATTCACAGTCAGCTTTTCCAAGCGCAAAAACGAGTCGCTATTGCACTGTGTGGCAAAGGCAATATCGGCTCCAGTTGGCTGGCACTATTCTCCGAACAGAAAACTGAGCTAGAAAAACGCCATGGAATGAACTTTGAGTTAGTTGCTGTTATCGATAGCCAGACTTATTGGTTTAACCCAAATGGCATTGATGCAGCCCAAGTCGCAACTCATTTTGATGAAGAAGCGATCAGTCACGAGGGCAGTGATTGGATTAAGGTGCTCGGTTCCATTCAAGGCTATGATGACCTTGTCATCTTAGATGTCACCGCAAGTAAGACGCTGGCAGAACGCTACTTAGAGATCGCAGAGCAAGGGATGCATTTGATCTCTGCAAATAAGGTAGCAGGGTCCGCTTCCAGCGAATACTACCATCAAGTACAAGATGCATTTGCCAAGATCAACCGTCACTGGCTTTACAATGCGACCGTTGGTGCAGGATTACCGATCAATCACACCGTTAGAGACTTACGTGAAAGTGGTGACGACATCCTTGCGCTGTCTGGCATTTTTTCAGGCACGCTCTCTTGGCTTTTCCAACAGTACGATGGCAGCGTACCATTTGCAGAGCTCGTCGATCTGGCATGGCAGCAAGGATTAACTGAACCCGATCCTCGCCACGATCTCGATGGCTCAGACGTCATGCGCAAACTGGTTATTCTTGCGCGTGAATCAGGGCTTGTCATTGAGCCAGAATCAGTAAAAGTCGAAAGTCTCGTGCCTCAAGAGCTCACAGGTCTAACTATCGATGAGTTTTTTGATCAAAGCCAATTACTCAGTGAACTGCTGGCTGAACGTCTTAAAAAGGCACAAAGAGAAGATAAAGTACTGCGCTATGTTGCTCGACTTGAGAAAAACGGCACTGCAACCGTCGGCGTTGAGGCACTCAACAAAGAGCATGCGTTAGCTAATCTACTCCCTTGTGACAACATCTTCGCCATTGAAAGTAAATGGTATAAAGACAACCCATTGGTAATACGTGGACCAGGAGCAGGCCGAGAGGTCACCGCAGGCGCAATTCAATCCGACCTAAATCTACTATCCAGTTTACTTTAACCTCTAGGGCGCTAAATGATTTAGCGCCCTTGCTCTATCTCAAATAGCAAACAAAATCATGGGTTGCCAATCAACTTGAAACCCGCTCATAATCAACTTGAGAAAAATTCATAATTACAGAGTTGACATTAAATCGTATTCAATTCATTCTGTAGACATATAGACGTCTAAACGTCGATTGGGAATTATGAGTTTTTTGGCATGGATGGCCATTGGGAGAGAGTAAGATGGGATACACACACGCTAGTCATATCGACGCCTTAAATCAGAATGTCGCTGAGCTTTCTGACAACATCAATGTTTCATTTGAATTTTTTCCACCTAGCAGTGAAAAAATGGAAGAAACACTGTGGAATTCTGTACACCGTCTAAAAAATCTTAAGCCAAAATTTGTCTCTGTGACTTACGGTGCAAACTCAGGTGAACGCGATAGAACTCACTCCATCATTAAAGAGATTAAGGCAGAAACTGGCTTAGTCGCAGCTCCACACCTAACGTGTATTGACGCCTCTCGCGATGAACTGATCCAAATTGCAGATGACTACTGGGCGAACGGCATTCACAACATCGTGGCCCTTCGTGGTGACATCCCACCGGGTGGTGGTAAACCTGAAATGTATGCTTCTGATTTAGTCGAGTTGTTAAAAGCTCGCCATGACTTCGACATTTCAGTCGCGGCATTCCCAGAAGTACACCCTGAAGCAAAGAGTGCTCAGGCGGATCTTCTCAACCTAAAACGCAAAGTTGATGCTGGTGCGAACCGCGCTATTACGCAATTCTTTTTTGATGTTGAGAGCTACCTGCGTTTTCGTGACCGCTGTGTGGCAGCGGGTATCGACGTAGAGATTGTTCCGGGTATTTTACCCGTTTCCAACTTCAAGCAAGCTTCTCGCTTTGCAGCACAGAATGCAGTGAAAGTGCCTGGTTGGATGAAAAAGCAGTTTGAAGGGCTAGATGATGACCCAACAACTCGCCAGCTTGTCGGCGCCAGCCACGCCATTGATATGGTTCGAATCCTAAGTCGTGAAGGCGTTAAAGATTTCCACTTCTACACGCTAAATCGTGCAGAAATGACGTATGCACTGTGCCATACACTTGGCGTACGTCCTCAAGGCTAACCAGAGCCAAACTCTCATTCCCATGGCCGATAACCTTATCGGCCTTTATTTTTTCGCTCGATACAAAAAAGGCTGAACATCAAGTCCAGCCTGCTACGAAAAATATAGGTTCTATCCTATTACTCTACATCGTCCATTTTACCAAGTAGGTTGCGGATGCGCTCCTGCCACGCTGAATGCTCTTGCTGCATTTGCTGCGCTTTGTGTTCTAGCTCTTCACGACTGCTACGTAGTTCGTTTGCTTCTGTCGCAAGTTTCTCTTTCTCTTCTTTAAGCTCTTCTACTTCCATTTGCAGAAGGGCAATAGTATCAACTGCAGTTTGGATTTTTGCTTCTAGCTGTTCTAATACTTCAAAAGACATCTTGGCCTACCTATTTGTTATTCGGGGAAAGGTTTTGGTCATCGATGATCCAAACCCGTTTTGTTCCATTCTACTCAGCCGAGCGCTGATAGACACGCCCTATCTTGGATATTTTTCATCATTCGCTTAAAAAAACAGCGCAAATTGACAATAGCTTTACATCTGAGTCAAAAGCGACGAAATGTGATCTATTTAAGCGACTAAATTGATCCTGTTCAATGACCTTATAGGCAAAAAAGCAAACGTTTCCTTTTTGATATGGTAAAATCCTGCCGTTTTTGTTTTTTCTCTTTATCCTTTACTTGGAGTCATCATGAAACGCGATTTAGCAATGGCATTTTCTCGAGTTACCGAGGGTGCTGCACTGGCAGGCTACAAATGGCTTGGCCGTGGCGATAAGAATGCAGCCGACGGTGCCGCTGTAGAAGTAATGCGTAGCTTACTCAACAAAACTGAGATCAGTGGCGAAATCGTTATCGGCGAAGGCGAGATCGATGATGCTCCTATGCTCTACATCGGTGAAAATGTCGGCCTAGGTGGCGACGAAGTCGATATCGCGGTAGACCCTATCGAAGGCACTCGCATGACAGCGATGGGCCAATCTAACGCATTAGCGGTACTCGCTGCTGGCGAAAAGGGAAGCTTTTTAAAAGCACCTGATATGTATATGGAAAAGCTCGTTGTAGGTCCAGGCGCAAAAGGTTGCATCGACTTACACAAGCCACTAAAAGAAAACCTAGAGAACGTCGCACAAGCGCTGGGTAAAAGCCTAGATACTCTAGTTGTAATTACGCTAGCTAAGCCTCGTCACGATGGCGTTATCGCTGAAATGCAGGCAATGGGTGTGCGTGTATTTGCCGTCCCTGATGGTGATGTGGCAGCATCGATTCTTACATGTATGCCAGACAGTGAAGTAGACGTCATGTACTGCATTGGTGGCGCACCTGAAGGGGTAGTATCTGCCGCAGTGATCCGTGCACTAGACGGCGACATGCATGGTCGTCTACTGCCTCGCCATGAAGTGAAAGGGGATACAGAAGAAAACCGCATTTATGGCGCAGCAGAGCTTAAACGCTGTGAAGAAATGGGCGTCAAGGCGAATGTAGTACTCACTATGGAAGATATGGCTCGCAGCGACAATGTCGTGTTCTCAGCAACTGGTATCACTAAAGGTGATCTTCTAGAAGGCATTACACGCCAAGGTAATATCGCGACAACGGAGACGCTATTAATCCGTGGCCGCTGTCGTACTATCCGTCGAATTAAATCTATCCACTATCTAGAACGCAAAGATGCTGAAGTGAGAGATATTATTCTTTAAGCGAGAAGCGAGAAAAGATCGGAGGGTTGGCGTGAAAGCGTCAACCCTTTTTGTTTGGAGCGAAAAACTAGAATATTAGTGCCATCTCAAAGCGCGTAATCCACAGCCCGTACCCGATTTCCACACCTGAAGCACTCCTGCTCCCTAATACACAAAAAGCCCGTGGCGTAAGCGACGGGCTTTTAAAACAACCAAAGCCTAGCGTCAGGCTCGGCTGTATGAATCAGAGATGGACGGTCGGGACGGCAAGCCATCGACATGCCTTGGTCGATGAGAAACATACACGGATAAAAACAAAAAGACCCCAGCATTTCTGCTGGGGTCTGGAATAAGTGGCGGAGCGGACGGGACTCGAACCCGCGACCCC
>NZ_JBNJOH010000024.1:0-61673 GCF_050113735.1 Vibrio sp. TRT 2004
ATATGCTCAAAGTAGATTATCAGACGCCAGCGTTTTTAGCCCAAACTGACGTCAATAGCTAGCGGGTGAATAGTTACTTCATTTGTATAGACTTCTGCTGACTAGCGAGTTTTTTAAAGTCGATGTTGTCGAGGCTATTCATGGTATTCTCGTGTAGAAATGACAGCCTCAATTAGACCATATTTTTACTTAGATTGGTATTAGTATCCCTTGTCTTACTTTAACTTATTGATTGTTAATTGAACCAATATGATTAAGAGTGCATTATATAGAAGAAAAAGACGACAGTTTGTCGACTAATAAGCGTTATGTAGCAAGGAGATTTGGTGTGCTTAACTTTTTGAATAAAAAGTCTTATGTTCAGTCAGTAGCTATAGATGTAGCTCCTAAACTGTGTGCTAAATTTGGGGAAAGGCTCGTCTATTCGTTCCAGGAAATTAGTTGGGCATTGAGTGAGATTAAGCGCAGCGATGACCAGTTCTATAAGTCAGTTTCTTATGGCATGTTGCTGCCTTACAGCAAAGATTTGGCTATCGAGTTACACGAAGACTTAGGTGACTTGTTAGAGTTTCAAAAGTCTGTCGGAGAGATCTTATTTAACGTGTCGGAAGTTCCTTCTTTTGAAAGCTACCTGTTATATGCAGAGGTAAATTCAGCACCTAAGTGTAAAGTTACGAACACGACTTTAGATAGTTCCGGTGGAGTAAACTTTCTTGATTTTGGTGGCGGTGAACCCTAGCTACATAACACATATGAGCCTTCTGCCTGTCAATAGGCAATAACATCCTGTTGGCTGCGTGAGCAGCCAATGCTCTTCGAACAACAAAGTTATCTACTTCGCTTTGTCATTTTGGTCATTAAGCATTGCTTACGACAAACACATATAGAAGGTCTCTTATTGCGGTCTCTCCGCTGCCAACCATTATTGGTTGGGCCATTAGACATTTATCGGTTAACCCCAGCTGGCGCTATTCAAAAAAATGGTTAAACAGTTGTTTTCTAGTTATCTTCAGGCTCAGCCGAGGTGTAAGCAACTTTGCTGTTCGTTGTTATGGGTGCGCACCAATGAAGCGGCTAATCAAAGCAAGTGTCCCACACGTAATATGGACTTTTCTTCGGCTGTAATCCCTTTATCTCTTTTACAGTTAACATTTTATCACCTCAACTCACGAACTAGCGCTACTTGACTAACAGTAAAGTTAGTCAAGTAAGGAAGTGATTTAGTGTAGTTGTATGTAATCGTAAGTAGTATGATTACTATCTAGGTTTACTGTAAGTGATTGATTTTATTTTGTTGGTTAATCTTGTGTTATCGTTTGAAATCATAAAACCACATCACTTCTAAGGATGTGGTCGTAGGTTCGAATCCTACAGGGCGTGCCATTTATTCAGAAGCCCCGATAACTCGATGAGTTATCGGGGCTTTGTCGTTTCTGTGGTGCTGGTGGATCGTCACATACGCAACCTATATACTGCGCTATTTCAACCGATTTAATATGCTCTCTGTACATAAGCTGTGCTTTTCGGTAGCATGTCGCTCCTCTGACGTTTCCGTCTTGGCCAAGTTCGAACCGAGTACCTACCTTTAGTGAACCATGCGCAGTATCCATACTAAAATTAAACCTGAATTTGAGCCGCTATTAGCAGAACTTGCTCTTCACGCTTTACTTCATTTGCGCACTAATCATACCGCAGTGTCTTTGGCGAGAAAGCCACGTTCCGATGTGAACGATATTCTTTCTGCTTGGCTTAACAAAGCTGCAAATAGCAAGAAATACAAACCCTTCAAGAAGAAAGTACGCTCGTTAGTCAGCCATGCTCGCTCACAGCGCTTAGATATGGAAGGGATGCTTGGGAATTTACTCCCGCCGGTAGAAGGGGACGAGTTGCCTCATCTCGACAGTTTTTTGCTGTTGGTTAACACCTTAGAGAGGGAGTTGAACACCACAGTATTGGTTTCAAGTCCTCAAGAGGTGGATCTAAAACATAACCCGAAAGGCTGTTTGCTGTGTGTGCTTTCTACGGATCTCAACGCTCATTTCAACAATCGTAATCGCTTGGTTGCGGATATTTCTATGTTGTTTCGTGGGACTCACGGCGAAAAGCATACCTTTATGCGTACTATTTATTCGTCATCCTTATTTGAGCATAAAGTCGAATTTGAAGATGGTGACTTTGTACGTATCTCTTTGAGCTTACAAAAATAAAAAAAGTGGCACATGGCCTCCTGACTAAACACGTTATAATAATGTTCTACTTATTGTATATGAACATAGTAAACTTTTAAGTGATTTACCCCCTATTGTTCTAATTATCCATAGTTAGAAAAGGGGAATAAAAAGTGTAGACGCTTGTCATAAAAATTTAATCTTAGTGTGCATTGTGAAAATATTGAAAATTCATCATATTGTAATGACTATGTAACAAAAAAGAGAGCGTGGTTTATGCAGCATCAAGAAATGATTCAACCTTCCAATTTTGGCGTTATCAGCCGCACTTGTCTGTTTTCATTGTTCGGTATTTTATTGGTATTCAGTATTATTTAGTTTTCGAGCAAGCCTTGACGAGGAAGTAATTACTCACTTAAGTGTACGGAGACTCAAGGCGGCTCTGGATCTCACTCATTTGCTATGTTAGTTTCGCAGTGATTCATACTGTTAATGGTTTGTATATGTTTTCGCTGTCGTCACTTTCTCATCGTTTTGCCTCCTTGCCAGATGCTTTTTATACGCCTGTCGCACCGCAACCTCTTGATAATACGCGTTGGATTATTTGGAACGGACAGTTTGCTGAGCAATTTAATTTACCCCTACAGGCTCCTGACGGAGATCTGAAACAGTTTCTGACTGGCGAATACATCATAGAAAACTCGCCGCCTGTTGCCATGAAGTATGCAGGACACCAATTTGGTGTTTATAACCCTGAGTTAGGCGATGGCCGTGGTCTATTGCTCGGTGAGTTGACTAATCATCATAACGAAGTCTTTGACTTGCATATTAAAGGTGCCGGTTTAACGCCTTATTCACGGATGGGGGATGGCAGGGCAGTATTGCGCTCTACAATTCGTGAGTATCTATGCAGTGAAGCGATGGCAGGACTTGGTATCCCAACGACGCGAGCTTTAGGGATGTTGGTGAGTGATACCCCTGTCTATAGAGAGAAGTGTGAGCAAGGTGCTCTATTAATTAGAATGGCACGCAGTCATATTCGTTTTGGTCATTTCGAGCATTTCTTCTATACCAATCAACTTGAAGAGCTTCAGTTATTAGCTGACAGAGTTGTTGAGTGGCACTTCCCCTCAGCACGGGACAATGAGAAACCTTATCTCTCGATGTTTGATCAAATCGTCCAACGCACTGCAAAAATGATAGCGCAATGGCAGGCGTATGGTTTTGCGCACGGGGTAATGAATACGGACAATATGTCGATCATTGGCGATACATTTGATTACGGTCCATTTGGTTTTCTTGACGATTACGACCCAAGTTATATTTGCAATCACTCTGACTACCAAGGGCGCTATGCATTTAATCAACAACCACGCATTGCGCTTTGGAATCTATCAGCCTTAGCTCACAGCTTGTCTCCTCTCATATTGAGAGAGGATCTAGAACAAGCACTATCGCAGTTTGAGCCATTGTTAGGTCAGGAGTTTAGCCGTCTGATGCGAAGTAAATTGGGTATCAATAGTCAGCAGCAAAGTGATACGCAACTGTTTGGTGCAATGTTTGAGTTGTTGCATCAACAGGGTATTGATTACACGCGTTTTTTACGCGAATTGTCATCGATCGATATCAAAGGGATTCAAGCGGTACTGGATCTTTTTGTCGACCAGCAGGCGATAAATCAGTGGTTGGCACAATACCTAGAACGCTGTGAGCATGAACATAATGGCCGTGGAGAGGTGGTTTCCGCCGCCGAACGTTGCCAAGCCATGCGTCGGGTAAACCCGAAGTACATCTTGCGTAACTACCTCGCTCAAATTGCAATAGATCGAGCAGAAGAGGGCGATTTCAGCGAAGTAGAGCGCCTTGCCACCTTGTTGAGAAACCCTTTTGATGAGCAGGCTGAGATGAGTCAGTATGCCAACCTACCACCTGATTGGGGCAAAAAGATGGAGATTAGCTGTTCATCTTAATGACGTGGGCTCCAAGCGATGAGTTTCTCTTTGAGTAGGGTGCGGTTGATGGGTTTGGTTAGAAGGTTCGATAATTCGTTTTTTGTTAATAAGATGTGATGTGAGTCCGCAAGGGGTTCAAATTCTAAGTAATATCTTACAAATTACCGAATAAGAACTGTTTACACTCCTCAGTACTAAAGTCGCTCAGTAGTAGGTAAGGGTATGTCAGCTAAAATTCTTGTTGTCGATGATGATCAAGAGATTTGTGAGTTATTGGAAGAATACCTGACGAAGCAAGGTTATCAGGTTGATGCGGTCAATGACGGCGAACAGATGAAGTCGTATCTTGAACAACAGGGTTATCCTGAACTTATCCTGCTTGATGTGATGCTGCCGGGAGATGATGGCTTTACTTTGTGTCAGCAAGTGCGCCGTCACTCTTCTGTCCCCATCATTATGCTCACTGCGGTCTCCGATGATACCGATCAGATCATCGGCCTTGAGATTGGTGCAGATGACTATATCGCAAAACCGTTCAATCCACGTCACCTCACCGCACGGATAAAAGCCGTGTTGCGCCGAGTTAACGTAGTAGAAGAGCTGCCTGCCAGTGTTATCGCTAAAACCATCGTATTTGGTGATTGGAAACTGGATCCCTTGGCACACAGAATTACTCATGTCGAGCGCCATGAGTCTCATGACTTGTCAGGCAGTGACTTTGCATTGCTGATGCTATTTCTTAAACGTCCAAATGAAGTACTTGACCGCGACACCATCTCTTTCGCGACTCGCGGTCGAGAAGCGTTACCCTTTGAACGCGGTATCGATGTCCAGCTTAGCCGATTGCGCCAAAGGTTAGGTGACAGTGCAAGATTCCCGCATTACATCAAAACGATGCGTGGTAATGGCTATATTCTCGCGGTGCCTGTGAGTTATGAGCAATAAATTGCAAAATTGGTTACGCCGTTTCAAGCCCAATTCGCTAGTCAGCCGAACTCTGGGGTTAACGTTGTTGGCGGTTGTGCTCGCTCAAGGTGTGGCAACGACTATTTGGTACGCCGAGTCGAAACAGAAGGAGCTGGAAGGTATCCGCTCTGCTTCTGAAAGCATGGCAAATATGTTCTCTTCGACAGTGACCTTCTTTCAATCTTTGCCGGTCAAGTATCGCCATATTGTATTGGATCAGATCCGAAATATGGGCGGGACTCGTTTTTTCGTCTCATTCAATAAAGAGCAGTTAATCGTCGACCCGATAGAGGATACCCCGCTGAAATTGGCTTCATTGCAAGCAATTGAAAGTGTGTTAGCCAAAAAGCTACCTAAGGTCGAGTCGATTCAAGTCGACTTTTCTCATCCAGATAACTTGAGACTGCTCAAAAATGATATTTATCTGCATGACTTACCTAAGTCGTGGGCTCACCATACGCTGACGCTCAATCCCATTGAACCACCGATTCTTGTGGTACAAATTGAGCTAAAAACCCATGAGTGGGTCTATATTGCGGCTCTATTACCCGCACCTTATGTCACTCTCGACGATACCTTGATCGGTCGTGAACAAATGATGTTTCTGCTCTTCTCTACCACGATCTTATTGTTCCTTACTTACTTGTTGGTACGGCGTCAGGTCAAGCCACTCAAGCGATTAGCTAAGGCCGCGAATGAGATGAGCATGGACATCGATCAAGCGCCTATAAAGGAAGAGGGGGCGAGCGAATTGATCACCGCGACGCGTGCATTTAATCGTATGCAGCAGCGGATACGCCGTTATGTAGCGGATAGGGAGCATCTTTTCTCGGCGATTTCCCACGACCTGAAAACACCCATCACACGTTTAAGGCTCAGGGCCGAGTTGCTTGAAAACGACACCAAACGCGACAAGTTTAATCGTGACCTTGATGAACTAGAAATGATGGTTAAAGGGGCGTTGCAGTGTGTCCGTGACACCGACCTACATGAAAACAATGCCTACATTGATCTCAATGAGATGATACTGAGTGTGATTGAACCATTGAACCAACACCAGCAAACGGTTGAGTTTGATCCCTACCCAATTGAGCCAATTGTTGCGAAACCATTAGCGATCAAGCGAGTGATCAGTAATTTAGTCGATAACGCAGTAAAATATGGTCATCGTGCTGAGATTGAAGTGCTCACCAATCAGGAGTGGGTCAGTATTGTCATTGAGGATCATGGTCCAGGTATTCCTGAAGATAAGCTCGAAGCCGTTTTTGAACCCTATTTTAGATTGGCAAATGATGAAAATGGGCATGGCTTAGGCTTAGGTATCTGCCGGAATATTCTTCACGGACATGGCGGAGATCTCATTATTGATAACTTACCCAGAAAAGGGTTACGCGCCCAAATCTATATTCCATCGAACCTAGAGGTGTAATGTAACATAGTTGTTACACGGCGTTTACCGTTTGTTTCAATCTTAAATTTCAATTTGGATAGACTCTGTTTAGTACAAGCAAGAACGCTTGGGGTCATTGAGCTGTTGGCCTGAATGTCTAATCCAATACATGGAAGATAATAATGAAACTTAATAAAACCCTACTTACCCTCTCTCTATTGTCTGCTGCTAATGTTGCAACTGCTGGTGAAGTTGAAGTTCTTCACTGGTGGACTGCGGGCGGTGAAGCAAAATCTGCTGCTGTTCTTAAAGAGATGCTAGAAGAGCAAAACCACACTTGGAAAGATTTCGCAGTAGCTGGTGGTGGCGGTGAATCTGCTATGACGGTTTTGAAAACTCGTGCTGTATCAGGTAATCCACCATCAGCAGCACAAATCAAAGGTCATGACATTCAGGAGTGGGGCGGTCTTGGCTTCCTGACTTCTCTTGAGAGCACAGCAAAACAAGAAAAATGGGATGAAATCCTACCTTCAGTAGTCACCAAAGTGATGAAATACAACGGTGAGTACGTCGCAGTGCCGGTCAACGTTCACCGCGTTAACTGGATTTGGGCTAACCCTGAAGTGCTTAAGAAATCGGGCGTAGAGTTGCCAACCACATTGGATGAGTTCTTTGCTGCGGCTGAAAAAATTAAAGCCGCTGGTTTTGTACCACTCGCTCATGGTGGTCAGCCTTGGCAAGATGCCACTGTATTCGAAGCAGTCGCACTGGATGTACTCGGTAGTGAAGACTACAACAAAGCGTTTGTAGACCTAGACATGGATGTGCTTTCTGGTGACAAGATGGTGGAAGTGTTCACTAAGTTCAAGAAGGTGCGTGACTACATCGATGCAAACTCACCAGGACGTGACTGGAACGTTGCAACCTCAATGGTGATTAACGGTGAAGCGGCGATGCAAATCATGGGTGACTGGGCGAAAGGTGAGTTTACCGCTGCTGGTAAAGTTCCAGGCAAAGATTACATCTGTGCACCTGCTCCAGGTACGGATGGACAGTTCACGTTCAACATCGACAGCTTCGCTTTCTTCGAGCTTAGCAACAAAGACAATCAGAAAGCTCAGCAAGATCTAGCTCGTACAATCCTAACTAAAGAGTTCCAAGAGGTGTTTAACCTAAACAAAGGTTCAATTCCTGTGCGCCTAGATATGGATATGTCTAAGTTTGACCAGTGTGCACTGGACTCTATGGCGACATTTAAGGCGAGTGCTCAGTCTGGTGACCTAGTACCAAGTATGGCGCACGGTCTATCAACAACGAGCTATGCACAAGGTGCCATCTACGACGTAGTGACTAACTTCTTCAATGATGACAAAGCGGATCCTAAGCAAGCGGCTCAAAAACTGGCTAAGGCCGTTAAAGCAGCCATTTAAACTTCGCTCGTTTAAGTACACCCCCAAAGGGCAGGCAGGCTTGTGGGGAGCCTGTCTGCCCTTTCTCTATTACCCGATCAGGAATTTGATTAGGGTCTTATGACGTAAGGACTCGTTATGGAGCATGTTGTTACTCGGTCTGATAAGAAGTCAAAAGCCAAGGTTAACCTAGGCGACCGACTTCAACATTGGCTGCCGAAAATCGTTCTTGCCCCGACAGTGCTTGTGACTGTGGTTTGTATCTATGGTTACATTTTCTGGACGGCGGCACTTTCAATGACCAACTCGCGCTTTCTGCCTAGCTTTAACTTCGTGGGTTTTGCCCAGTATGAAAAGCTAATGGAGAACGACCGTTGGATCACATCAATCACTAACCTAGGTATCTTCGGCCTGCTGTTTATGCTGGTGGCAATTGGTTTGGGAGTGGCTTTGGCTATCTTCCTCGACCAGAACATCCGTCAGGAAGGGGCGATCCGTACCATTTATCTCTATCCAATGGCGTTGTCATTCATCGTGACCGGTACGGCGTGGAAGTGGATTCTTAACCCGGGATTGGGTATCGAAAAATTAATGCAGGACTGGGGCTTTACCGAGTTCAAATTTGATTGGTTGGTTAACTCGGATATGTCTGTTTATACCTTGGTTATCGCCGCGGTTTGGCAGTCCTCTGGCTTTGTCATGGCGATGTTTTTAGCCGGCTTGCGAGGTATCGACTCTTCGATCATAAAAGCGGCGCAAATTGATGGCGCAAGTTTACCGACTATCTACTGGCAAATCATTATGCCGTGTTTGCGCCCGGTGTTTTTCAGCGCGGTGATTATTACCTCTCATATTGCGATCAAGAGCTTTGACTTGGTGACCGCTATGACAGCCGGTGGACCTGGTTACTCTTCCGATCTGCCTGCGCTATTTATGTATGCTCACTCATTTACTCGTGGTCAGATAGGCCTGGGTGCGGCGAGTGCGATGATGATGCTAGCAGGTATCTTAGCCATCTTAGTACCTTATCTTTACTCTGAACTTAGGGAGAAAAAATCATGATGCGTAGTGTCAATTTTTCTCGACTATTTATCTATTCGACACTGGTGTTCTTCTGTCTGGTTTACCTGATGCCACTGTTCGTAATGTTCATTACCTCATTTAAAACCTTGCCAGATATCAAAGCGGGTAACTTAATGAGTTTACCAACTGAGTGGGTGTTCGATGCTTGGTTTAAAGCATGGGACAGTGCTTGTACTGGTGTTAAGTGTGAAGGTGTTAAAGGTTACTTCTGGAACTCTTTCCAGATGGTTATTCCGGCCGTGGCTATCTCAACTCTATTAGGCGCGTTTAATGGTTACGTTGTGACCAAATGGCAATTCCGTGGTTCTAATCTGTTTTTCAGCCTATTGCTGTTCGGCTGTTTCATTCCGTTCCAGGTCATCCTTTTGCCAATGGCAGCAGTACTTGGCAAGTTAGGTTTGGCGAATACCACGGCTGGGCTAGTGATTGTTCACGTTATCTACGGTATGGCGTTTACTACACTGTTCTTCCGCAACTTCTATATCAGCGTTCCTGATGAACTGGTTAAAGCGGCGAAGCTAGATGGTGCAGGCTTCTTCACTATTTTCTTCAAGATTCTGTTACCAATCTCAACGCCTATCATCATGGTGACGGTGATTTGGCAGTTCACAGCGATTTGGAATGACTTCCTGTTCGGGGTGGTTTATTCAGGCTCAGAAACTCAACCAATAACTGTTGCACTCAATAACTTGGTTAACACCAGTACTGGTGTCAAAGAGTACAACGTTGATATGGCTGCGGCGATTATCGCGGCGCTGCCAACACTCTTAGTTTATGTATTAGCAGGAAAATACTTTGTTCGCGGCCTAACGGCTGGGTCGGTAAAAGGATAATTATCATGGCAACACTCGAACTTAAACAGATCCGTAAAACCTACCCGAAAGCGGAGCAAGAAACCTTAAAGGGTATCGACATTAACATTGATTCAGGCGAGTTCCTGATATTGGTGGGGCCTTCGGGTTGCGGTAAATCGACCTTGATGAACACCATTGCTGGATTGGAAAATATCAGTTCTGGTGAGATTGTTATCGACGGTAATGATGTCTCAGAGGTTGAACCGAAAGACCGTGATATTGCGATGGTATTCCAATCCTATGCGCTTTACCCAAATATGACGGTTCGCGGCAATATCGAGTTTGGTCTGAAGATCCGCAAGATGCCTAAGGCTGAGATAGATGCAGAAGTTGAGCGAGTTGCAACCATGCTGCAAATTGATCATCTGTTAGACCGTAAACCTTCACAGCTTTCGGGTGGTCAGCGTCAACGTGTCGCAATGGGACGCGCACTGGCCCGCCGCCCTAAGCTATATCTGTTTGATGAACCGTTATCGAATCTTGATGCGAAACTTCGCGTAGAGATGCGCCATCAGATTAAGCGCCTTCATCAACAGCTTAAAACGACCATCGTGTACGTGACCCACGACCAGATTGAAGCGATGACTCTCGCCGACCGTATTGCAGTTATGAAGGATGGTGAACTTCAGCAGCTAGGCACTCCGCAAGAGATTTACAACAAGCCAACCAATATGTTTGTCGCCGGTTTTATGGGGTCACCGTCGATGAACTTCATCAAAACTATGGTCGATCTGGATGCGCAGGATAACCCTGTGATCAAAGTGAAGGGCAGCAACGGTCAAGAACATCACATTAGTTTACCGGCATCAATGCGTGAGCAAGATGGACGAGAGATCGTTATTGGGCTTCGTCCAGAACACATTACAGATAGCGAGAATGCGGATTCACAAGCAAGCACCAAGCTTGATCTGATGCTGGAAGTTTTGGAGCCAACGGGTCCAGATACAATTGCGATGATCAAAGTCAACGAGCAAGAAGTCGCGTGTCGTCTTTCTCCTGAGTTTGATGTGGTCGCAGGTCAAGTGGCACCTTTGCACTTTGACCTCTCTAAAGCGGTGTTCTTTGATGCAACAACAGAGAAACGCATCGACTTTCATTAATGATTAATTTGTTAACAATGTTGTTAGAAAAATGCACATAGTCGACTATGCTTAGAGCTATAGCATGAAGAAGCTTCGTGCACATTTGAGGGGAGATGGGCGATTTCGTCTCCTTATTGCCCGTCGAATCTCTAGTAACAAAAATGGCAGCCCTTGGGCTGCCATTTGTTTTTTATAATGAGTCTTTGTTAAATATGTGTAAATTCACCCGTTGTGATAAATATGATGGGTGGAAATCCACCCATTTTTATAAAGAAGTGTGATTTAAAAACAAGTGGCAGTCGGGGGTGTTTTTATTAAACTTATGATTTATAGATGTTTTTATGATTAATTGAAAGTTGGCTTAGTTATTGCCCTTATAGAAATATCAACACCCAGTGATGGGGTTGTTCATTTAACAAGGAGAATAATAATGTTCAAGCCATTGACCCTACTATCTGCATCGATTCTTGCTGTGACCAGTTTCAACGCTGCGGCTAACTGTGATCCAGGTGAAACAGTGATTAAATTCAGTCACGTAACGAATACAGATAAGCACCCGAAAGGTATCGCGGCTTCATTACTTGAAAAACGTGTTAATGAAGAGATGAACGGTAAAGTGTGTCTTCAGGTATTCCCGAACTCAACTCTGTATGATGATGACAAAGTTCTAGAAGCTCTTCTTAACGGTGACGTGCAACTTGCAGCCCCTTCTCTATCAAAGTTTGAAAAGTTCACCAAGAAGTACCGTATTTTCGACCTACCATTCCTATTTGAAGATGTAGAAGCGGTTGACCGTTTCCAAAACTCAGAAGCGGGTGAGAAGCTGAAAAATGCGATGAAACGTCGCGGTCTTCAAGGTCTAGCGTTCTGGCACAACGGCATGAAACAGATGTCTGCGAACAAGCCACTTATCACTCCTGAAGATGCAAAAGGTCTGAAATTCCGCGTGCAAGCATCCGATGTTCTTGTTGCTCAGTTTGAGCAATTAGGCGGTAACCCGCAGAAAATGTCATTCAAAGAAGTTTACGGTGGTCTACAAACTAAAGTTATTGATGGTCAAGAAAACACTTGGTCTAACATCTACGGTAAAAAATTCTTCGAAGTTCAAGACGGTATCACTGAAACAAACCACGGTATTCTTGATTACCTAGTCGTTACGTCAAACGATTTCTGGAAAGGTCTACCAGAAGACCAACGTCAGCAGCTTGCGACAATCATTGAAGAAGTGACGACTGAGCGTAATGCTGAATCTTCGCGTGTCGACCTAGCGAACAAAAATAACATCATCGAAGCGGGTGGTGTGGTTCGTACCTTGACTGCCGAAGAGCGCCAACAGTGGGTAACTGCGCTTCAGCCAGTATGGAAGAAGTTCGAGAAAGATATCGGCTCTGACCTGATCGAAGCGGCTATCGCATCAAATAAATAATAACAATTTCCCCTAACCTTTGGCCCTCTTAGTATCTCTTTCTTCTCGGGATATATCGGGAAGAGGGCCTTTCTTTTCTTTTGAGAAAGTGAAGTAACTTATGGAACAGTCTATTTTTGCCAGAATTGGCAGGGTGACAGACGCAATTGAGGAAACTCTGATCGCGTTCTTCTTGGGTGCAATGACCATGCTCACCTTTGCCAATGTAGTATTTCGCTACGTATTTAATGACAACATTTTGTGGGCTCTTGAGCTAACCGTGTTCATGTTCGCTTGGATGGTACTCGTCGGGGCATCATACGGCGTGAAAAAACATTTTCACATTGGTGTTGATGTTGTTATTAACCTAGCGCCAGACCATCTGCGTAAAGTTTATGCGCTGATCGCTGCGGCATCCTGTTTGGCTTTTTCAATCTTGCTGCTTATTGGCTCTTGGAACTACTGGTACCCGTTCGCAACTGAACGTGCATGGTATGAAACCGACGATATTCCGATGCCGGAAATGTTGCAGTTTTTGGCTGACTGGTTGAATGAAGGTGAGCGTTACGAAAAATTACCTCGATTCATTCCGTACATGGCACTGCCTATAGGTATGGCGTTACTCACTTTCCGCTTTGTTCAAGTTACGTTGCAAATTATTACTGGTAAGTTGGACCGCTTGATCGCAGGTCATGAGGCTGAAGAAGAGCTCGAAGCTCTGAAAGAGGAACTCAAAGACGCTGGAGAAGCAATGGAACCTAAAAGTAATAATAACCAGAGCAAGGAGGGCTAAGCCATGGAAATTCTATTCTTATTCATCATGGTGATTGGCTTTATGCTTGTGGGTGTGCCAATCGCTATTTCCCTTGGTTTATCGAGCATTATTTTCCTGATGATGCACTCTGATGCGTCACTGGCTTCCGTTGCTCAGACCTTATTTAATGCCTTTGCTGGTCACTATACGCTACTCGCGATTCCATTCTTCATTCTTGCCTCTAGTTTTATGTCTACGGGTGGGGTTGCTAAACGTATTATCCGTTTCGCTATTGCCATGGTCGGTTGGTTCCGTGGTGGTCTCGCCATGGCATCGGTTGTTGCGTGTATGATGTTTGCAGCCCTGTCTGGTTCATCGCCTGCGACAGTTGTTGCCATCGGTAGTATTGTTATCGCGGGTATGATTAAAAACGGCTACTCAAAAGAGTTCGCGGCTGGGGTTATCTGTAATGCAGGTACGCTGGGTATTTTGATCCCGCCTTCTATCGTGATGGTGGTTTACGCAGCGGCGACGGATGTATCGGTTGGTCGTATGTTCCTAGGTGGCGTGATCCCAGGTCTTCTGGCTGGGGTGATGCTGATGATTGCCATCTACATCGCTGCGCGTGTTAAGAACCTTCCAAAACAGCCATTTGTCGGTTGGAAGGAGATGTTTGATTCAGCAAAAGATGCGAGTTGGGGTTTATTACTGGTCGTTATTATCCTAGGCGGTATTTACGGTGGGGTATTTACGCCAACGGAAGCGGCTGCCGTGGCTGCGGTTTACTCGTTCTTAATCGCGAACTTTATCTACAAGGATATGGGCCCGTTTGCTGACAAGGAAAATACCAAGCCTATATTGGTGAAAGTCGTTCAAGCATTTGTGCATAAAGACACCAAACATACGCTTTATGAAGCCGGTAAACTGACCATTATGCTACTGTTTATCATTGCCAATGCTTTGATCCTTAAGCATGTGTTAACAGAAGAACGTATTCCTCAAATGATTACGGAGTCGATGTTATCTGCTGGTCTTGGTCCGATTACCTTCCTGATTGTGGTCAACCTACTGCTGTTGATTGGCGGTCAGTTTATGGAACCATCGGGTCTACTTATCATCGTTGCACCTCTGGTGTTCCCAATAGCTATTGCACTAGGCATTGACCCGATTCACCTAGGTATCATGATGGTTGTGAACATGGAGATAGGGATGATCACGCCGCCCGTTGGTCTCAACCTGTTTGTTACCGCAGGGGTCGCTAAGATGTCGATGATGCAAGTGGTGAAAGCCGCCTTGCCTTGGGTGGGGGTGATGTTCTTATTCCTGATTATCGTGACTTATGTTCCTTGGGTGTCAACGTGGTTACCAACCACCTTGATGGGCCCTGAAATCATCACCAAATAACGGAACTAAAAAAGAAAGCCCCGAATAACTCGTTATCCGGGGCTTTGTTGTTAGGACGGTGGATGAACTAAATTCTTAGCTCATTTGTATCAGTTCCTTTTGATGAATCTAACTTAACGCTTTCAATCTGAATATAAAATGAACCGCTTATTCACCTTTATAGTTACTTTTATCCAAACCGTATTTTTGCATCTTGTCATATAGAGTTTTACGCGCGAGTTGTAACCTATCCATGGTTTGCTTAATACTGCCATGACACTGGTTAAGTGCTTGTTCAATAACACTCTTTTCAAATTCCGCAATTTGTTCGGCGAGACTCATCTCTCGGCTTGCGAACGCAGACTCTGAATCAAATTGAGTTAATCTTCCCAATAGTACAAAACGTTCGGCGGCATTTCTCAGTTCGCGAACGTTTCCCGGCCAATCGTGCGTCATCAGTTGATGAATCTGCTGAGTTTCGATAGCTGGTGCGGATTTACCATAGCGTGAAGCGGCAACCAGCAAAAAGTGATGAAATAGCGTCGGAATATCTTCCTTGCGCTGCCTGAGCGGAGGAAGCTCTAGAGTGACCACATTCAGTCGATAGTAGAGATCTTCGCGAAATGAGCCCTCAGCCGCCGCCTGTTTTAAATCGACCTTAGTCGCGGCAATGACGCGAATATCAATAGGAACCAGTTCGTTGGAGCCCACACGTTCAATGACCCTCTCTTGCAAAACTCGCAACAAACGAATCTGTGCTTGAAGAGGCATCGATTCAATTTCATCGAGAAAAAGTGTACCGCCTTGGGCATGTTCGAATTTACCCACTCGTTTTGAGTCTGCACCAGTAAAAGCGCCTTTCTCGTGGCCGTACAGTTCACTTTCAATCAAGTTTTCTGGTACGGCACCACAGTTGATCGCTACGAAGTTATTATCGCGTCGAGAGCTTTGCTCATGAATAGAACGGGCAAACAGCTCTTTACCTGTGCCTGTCTCGCCAAACAGCAAGATGTCCGCATTGGTGTCTGCAATATGGACGATGGTATCACGGAGGAGTTGAATGGAAGGGGTGTCACCGATGATACGTGGCCCCAGCGCTTGACTCGCTTTAAGGCTGCGTTTTAATTCTTGGTTTTCTAAAGTGAGTTCGCGTTTTTCCAACGCACGTCTGGTGGTATCGATCAAACGATCAATTGGGAAGGGCTTCTCAATAAAGTCATACGCGCCATTGCGTAGGGCATTAACTGCCATCGAGATATCGCCATGTCCCGTTATCAGAATGACCGGAATGTTTTCGTCTTGGTGCAGTATGCTGGATAAAATATTTTCGCCAGACAAACCCGGTAAGCAGATATCGGTGATGACGACTTTCGGTAGACCGTCACTTTTTATCGCCAATAGAGCATCTTCAGCGTTCGCAAAAAAACGGGCACTGATATCCTCCAGCTCGAAACTCTGTTCGATCGCTAGGCGAATATCGCTTTCATCATCAATGAAGATAACATCGTACATCTTAATTCCTTGATTAGGCATCGACAGGGAGAGTGATTACAAATCGGGCGCCTCCCAGAGGCGAGTCCGCGACGTCGAGTTCCCCTCCCATCGCTTGGGTGATCTGTTGTGAAATTGATAGCCCCAATCCAAGTCCATTCTTCTTAGTGGTATAGAAAGGCTCAAACAGTTGATGTTGCTCACTATAAGCGATACCGGGTCCATTATCATCGACAAAAATGTGCAGTTGGTGATTGGACACCGAGGTCGAGATCTTAATTCTGCGTTTCTCTTGTTCCTCGACCGCTTGCATTGCATTGGTAACAAGGTTGATTAGTACTTGCTCAAATTGTATTGGGTTGACTTCAACAGCGGGCAATATTTCGTCAAGTTCAAGAATTAGCTCAACCTGTTTGGCCTTACACTGGGGAGAGAGTAACTCTTTCGCCGACCAAATCAGCGGCTTCACGTCCAGTTTGCTCACATCATTACTGTCACTTTTACGGGCGAAAGTGCGCAGCTGGTTACTGATTTTTGCCATGCGCTCCGTCAGAGCGGAAATGCGTGAGAGGTTATCATCGACTCGAACGTAACTTTCTCTCTCCAAAAACCGTCGACCATTGTCAGCAAAGCTGCGTATTGCTGCGAGGGGATTATTGAGCTCGTGACTGATACTGGCTGACATTTGCCCCAATACCGCTAATTTAGCTGCCTGAATTAGCTCATTTTGTGTTTGGCGTAGCACTTGCTCTGTTTTGCTTCTTTCACTGATTTCAGCTTGAAGTTCAGAGGTTCGTTCCATAACAAGAAACTCAAGCTTCTGCTTCGCTTCCGACTGTAACTGTTCGAATTGACGCTTTTTGAGTTGACGCTGGTGTACCAGTGCAAACGAGAGGTACGCAATGACGAACATTAAACTGATTACGAGCGAGTAACTCAGCACTGACCACAACAGGGTCACTTTAGAGGTGAGGACACGCAGAGTTAAGCTGTGTTTATCCAATGAACGAGATGAAACGAGATAGTCGTTCTCAAATCCGGGTAGGTTTGGGTTCCTCAGTTCGGAATGTTCCTGAGTTAGATCGCCCACCAGACCAAATGAGCGAATCGGTGTATCCAGATATTGGCGACTGTTAAGGATGGACTGACGAGCTGATTCTGAGAGCGTGGTTAGACTCTTAAACAGCCAGTCATCGTTGCTTGACATAAAAATTACGTTATTGGCGTCTGTAGCAACAAAGATATTGTTCTTGTCTTGCCAGTTAGCTTCAATCGCAGTTAAATCCATTTTAATGACGATCACGCCGATGATCTCGGCCGCATAAGTGACTGGGTGTGAAAAGTAATAACCACGCTGTTTTGAGCTAGAACCGAGCGCAAAGTATTGGCTAGGCTTACCGAGCATCGCGTCGGAGAAATAGGGACGCCAAGCATAGTTTCGACCGATAAAGGATCGTTCTAGGTCCCAGTTACTCGATGCGATAGTATTGCCAAACTCGTCGAGCAGATAGGCGTCAGTCGACTGGATGGTTTGGTTGATGTGCTGCAAATAACGGTTGGTCAGATCGATTTGGGCGGAGTTATCAGGCGACTGAAGTGCAGAAACTAGCTCACTATCTTTAGCAATCAATTGTGGCAGGTGTGCGTATTTGTCCAATTTGCTGGAGATGAACTCAGCAAAGCGTTCGAGCTGTTCCTTATGCGTTACGATAAGGTGGTTTTCGCTTGAATTCCAAATCCAACTAGAGCCACCTATGATCGCAATTACGTACAGAACAAGCAGAGAGAACTTACCCCGTCGATACGTCAACATCTTAATCCTTGCCAAACTACATCACTCCGCCATAGCGTAAATGTTTTTGTTACAAATGTGTTTACTCATCATGATAAATTGAGTGATAAAACCGGACTTAGATCGACTTTTAATCTTTAATCAAAAAAAAACGTTAGTTTCCATTGAAAAAGGCATTAATGTCCCCATTTCTGGAAACAAAGACTGCTTTATTGGTGTTTTTTTTAGCAGTTAAGTGAGTTTTTAGGGTAATCCCGCAGCGATCGTAGGGTTCGGCTCGACAGCTAACGATCTGCTCGGTAGAATGCTGCGTCTGAATTTTATCTTGAGGCTAATCAGAGATACCTTTACCGAATATCCTTCGAAAAGATATCACTCATTAGTCCGACAATTGGCTTGTTCGATTGTCGATACTCGGTTTATAAAAGAGTACTCATAGAGTACAAACAAGGATGGGTTCTGTCCGAAAGAGGATAGGGCACATAAGCTCAGTTTTCTGAGCCAGTTTTGAGGTTAATGAATAATGCAAGTTACTGTTGAAACGCTAGAGGGCCTAGAGCGCCGTCTAAACATTACTGTTCCTGCTGCAAACATCGAAGATGCTGTAACAGCGGAACTACGCAACATCGCAAAAAACCGTCGTTTCGATGGTTTCCGTAAAGGCAAAGTGCCTCTAAAAATGGTTGCGAAGATGTACGGCAAAGCAGTACGTCAAGACGTAATGGGTGAAGTAATGCAACGTCACTTCATCGAAGCGATCGTTAAAGAGAAGATCAACCCAGCAGGCGCACCTACTTTCGCTCCAGTTGAAGTTAAAGAAGGCGAAGATCTAGTATTTAACGCGACTTTTGAAGTTTACCCAGAAGTTGAGCTTAAAGGTCTAGAGAACATCACTGTTGAAAAACCAGCAACAGAAGTTCAAGACGCAGATGTTGAAGAGATGATCGACACTCTACGCAAACAACAAGCAACTTGGGTTGTAGTTGAAGAAGCGGCTGAAGACGGCAAACGTGCAACAATCGATTTCGTAGGCTCTATCGACGGTGAAGAGTTCGAAGGCGGTAAAGCTGAAAACTTCCCACTAGAAATGGGTGCTGGTCGCATGATCCCTGGTTTTGAAGACGGTATCGCAGGTAAGACTGCTGGTATGGAATTCGACATCGACGTGACTTTCCCAGAAGATTACCACGCAGAAAACCTAAAAGGTAAAGCGGCTAAGTTTGCAATCAAAGTAAACAAAGTTGAAGCTCGTGAGCTTCCAGAGCTAAACGACGAGTTCGTTGCTAAGTTCGGCGTTGCTGAAGGTGGCGTTGACGCTCTTAAAGCTGAAGTGCGTAAGAACATGGAGCGTGAGCTTAAGCAAGCTGTTAAGAACCGCATCAAAGAGCAAGCTATCGACGGTCTAGTGAAAGAGAACGAAATCGACGTACCAGCAGCTCTAATCGACCAAGAAATTGGTGCTCTACGTCAGCAAGCTGCACAGCGTTTCGGTGGCAACCCAGAAGCGGCTGCTCAACTTCCACGTGAGCTGTTCGAAGAGCAAGCTAAGCGTCGCGTAGTGGTAGGTCTTCTACTAGGTGAAGTCATCAAGTCTGAAGAGCTAAAAGCGGACGACGAGAAAGTGAAAGCGCTTATCGAAGAGATGGCGACTGCTTACGAAGATCCAGCTGAAGTTGTTGCTTACTACGAGCAAAACGAGCAAATGATGAACAACATGCGTAACGTTGCTCTAGAAGAACAAGCGATCGACGCTATCATCGCTAAAGCACAGGTTACTGAAAAAACGGTTAGCTTTAACGAGCTAATGAACCAACAGCCTGCGTAATAAGCAATATATTGCTTAGAAGGTTGACTTAGCGTTAACTATTCTGCTAACAATGGTCCGTATGATAATTATCATCCGGGCCATTTATTTTAGGGACATAAGAATATGAGCTACCAAGAAAAAAATGCAATGTCGCCAATTCTAGACGCGCTAGTACCGATGGTGGTTGAACAAACTTCCCGTGGTGAACGTTCTTACGATATCTACTCTCGTTTGCTAAAAGAACGTGTTATTTTTTTAACTGGTCAAGTAGAAGATCACATGGCAAATCTTGTCGTGGCACAGCTACTTTTCCTCGAATCAGAAAATCCTGACAAAGATATCTTCCTTTATATAAACTCTCCGGGTGGCAGCGTAACTGCGGGTATGTCAATCTACGACACTATGCAGTTTATTAAACCAAACGTGAGCACAGTATGTATGGGACAAGCGTGTTCAATGGGTGCATTCCTACTTGCTGGTGGTGCGCCAGGTAAACGTTATGTATTGCCTAACTCGCGTGTAATGATTCACCAACCGCTAGGTGGTTTCCAAGGCCAAGCTTCGGATATCCAAATTCATGCTCAAGAGATTCTAACGATCAAAGAGAAGTTAAACAGACTTCTTGCAGAGCATACAGGTCAGCCTCTAGAAGTGATTGAGCGCGATACTGATCGTGATAACTTCATGGCGGCTGAACAAGCAGTAGAGTATGGCTTAGTTGACGCGGTTCTGACTCATCGCGGTGAATAACTAGCAACATTGGTATATATTGATATACACTCAAGTCATATGAGTAAAGGCTAAGAGGTTAGCGAATGACAGATAAAAGCAAAGAGAGCGGTAGTAGTAAGCTTCTTTACTGCTCTTTCTGCGGTAAAAGCCAGCACGAAGTTCGCAAGCTAATCGCTGGTCCATCAGTCTATATTTGTGATGAATGTGTCGACTTATGTAACGACATCATTCGTGAAGAAATTAAGGATGTTCTCCCTAAGAAGCAGTCTGAGGCGCTACCAGTGCCAAGAGACATTCGTGAACACCTTGACGACTATGTGATTGGACAAGATTACGCTAAGAAAGTGTTAGCAGTAGCCGTTTATAACCACTATAAGCGTTTACGTAACGGAGATACAACGAGCGAAGGTGTTGAACTAGGTAAGAGTAATATTTTGCTTATCGGTCCAACGGGTAGTGGTAAAACGCTACTGGCTGAAACATTGGCTCGTTTCCTAGATGTACCGTTCACTATGGCCGATGCAACGACGCTGACTGAAGCGGGTTACGTTGGTGAAGATGTAGAAAACATCATCCAGAAACTTCTGCAAAAATGTGATTACGACGTAGCGAAAGCTGAGCGTGGTATCGTGTACATCGATGAAATCGATAAGATTTCTCGTAAAGCTGAAAACCCATCTATTACACGAGATGTATCGGGTGAGGGTGTTCAGCAGGCGCTATTGAAGCTTATTGAAGGTACGGTTGCATCGGTTCCACCTCAAGGTGGTCGTAAGCACCCTCAACAAGAGTTCCTACAAGTAGATACATCTAAGATTCTATTTATTTGTGGTGGCGCTTTTGCTGGCCTAGATAAAGTGATTGAACAACGTGTAGCGACAGGTACGGGTATCGGTTTTGGAGCGGAAGTCCGTTCTAAAGACGAAACTAAGACTGTCGGCGAGCTGTTTACTCAGGTAGAACCGGAAGACTTAGTGAAATATGGTTTGATCCCTGAGTTTATTGGTCGTTTACCAGTAACAACAACGTTGACAGAACTGGATGAAGAAGCACTGATTCAAATTCTGTGTGAGCCGAAGAATGCGCTGACAAAACAGTATGCAGCACTATTCGAGCTTGAAAACTCAGAACTTGAGTTCCGTGAAGATGCACTGCGTGCGATTGCTAAGAAAGCAATGGAGCGTAAGACGGGTGCTCGTGGTCTGCGTTCGATTCTAGAAAGCGTGCTACTTGAGACCATGTACGAACTACCATCGATGAAAGATGTTAGTAAGGTTGTGATTGATGAGTCGGTAATTAAGGGTGAGTCTGAACCACTGCTTATTTACAGCAACTCAGATAATCAAGCTGCTGGTGCAGAATCATAATCTGATTCACAGAAATTGAAGTAGATAGAAAGGGGGTAATCAATTGCTCCCTTTTTTTTATTCTTTCATTGAATCCAACCAATTAGCCCCCATATACTGCTCATAGGACTAAGCGGAAGAGAGAAGAATATGAACTTGGAACGTTCCGAACGTATCGAGATCCCCGTACTACCTCTAAGAGATGTAGTCGTTTACCCGCATATGGTAATTCCATTGTTTGTTGGTCGTGAAAAATCTATTGCTTGCTTAGAAGCAGCAATGGACAACAACAAACAAGTATTATTGGTAGCGCAGAAAGAAGCGGATACCGATGAACCGACTCAAGGCGATATGTTTGATGTTGGTACCGTTGCGACCATCCTTCAACTACTAAAGCTGCCAGATGGTACTGTTAAAGTACTCGTTGAAGGCCAGCAGCGCGCGCGCATTAACCACTTTATTGAAAACGAATTTTTCTATGCTGATGCTGAGTATCTCACGACGGCTGAGTTAGATGAGCGTGAGCAGGAAGTCATTGTCCGCAGTGCAATTAACCAGTTTGAAGGCTTCATTAAGCTCAACAAGAAGATTCCACCAGAAGTGCTGACATCTCTGAATGGTATCGATGAAGCCGCACGTCTTGCGGATACCATTGCAGCCCATATGCCTCTGAAATTGGCAGACAAGCAAGTTGTTCTTGAGTTACTTGACGTTACAGAACGTTTAGAGTTCCTGATGGGGCAGATGGAATCAGAAATCGATCTGTTACAAGTTGAAAAACGCATTCGTACCCGCGTCAAGAAGCAGATGGAAAAATCTCAGCGCGAGTACTACCTGAATGAGCAAATGAAAGCTATTCAGAAAGAGCTTGGTGAAAGTGAAGATGGTGTTGATGAGTTTGAAACTCTGAAACAGAAAATCATCGATTCTAAGATGCCTCAAGAAGCGCGCGAGAAGACAGAACAAGAGCTACAAAAGCTCAAGATGATGTCTCCGATGTCGGCAGAAGCCACGGTTGTTCGTGGTTATATCGACTGGATGCTAGGGGTGCCTTGGAACAAACGAACTAAGGTGAAGAAGAACCTTGCTAAAGCAGAAGAGATCCTTAACGAAGACCACTATGGATTAGAGCGCGTTAAAGAGCGCATTCTTGAGTACTTAGCGGTGCAAAACCGTATCAACAAACTCAAGGGTCCTATCTTGTGTCTAGTGGGGCCTCCTGGTGTGGGTAAAACTTCCCTAGGCCGCTCAATCGCAGCAGCGACTGGTCGACAATATACACGAATGGCACTTGGCGGCGTACGTGATGAAGCGGAAATCCGTGGTCATCGCCGTACTTACATCGGTTCAATGCCTGGTAAGCTAATTCAAAAAATGTCGAAAGTTGGTGTGAAGAACCCATTGTTCCTTCTCGATGAAATCGACAAGATGTCTTCAGACATGCGTGGTGACCCATCATCGGCGCTATTGGAAGTATTGGACCCTGAGCAAAATAACGCATTCAATGACCATTACCTCGAAGTCGATTACGACCTGTCTGATGTGATGTTCGTTGCAACGTCTAACTCGATGAATATTCCAGGTCCTCTATTGGATCGTATGGAAGTGATCCGTCTGTCGGGTTACACAGAAGATGAAAAACTCAACATTGCTAAACGCCACTTGGTTGACAAGCAGATCAAGCGTAACGGCCTAAAAGCCAACGAGATTACCATTGAAGACTCAGCAATCATTGGCATTATTCGTTACTACACCCGTGAAGCGGGCGTTCGTAGCCTAGAGCGTGAGATCTCAAAAATCTGTCGTAAAGCAGTGAAAAACATCTTGCTCAACAGTGAGCTTAAAACGGTCACCGTCAACATGGACAACCTCAAAGAATACTTAGGGGTTCAACGTCATGACTACGGCAAAGCAGACGATAGCAACCGCATCGGTCAAGTGACTGGCTTGGCGTGGACTGAAGTCGGTGGTGACCTGCTGACGATCGAAACGCAATCAATGCCAGGCAAAGGCAAGCTAACTCAGACGGGTTCTCTTGGTGATGTCATGCAGGAATCCATTCAGGCTGCAATGACAGTGGTGCGTTCTCGCGCAGAAGCTTTGGGTATTAACTCTGACTTCTATGAGAAGCGTGATATTCACGTTCACGTACCAGAGGGTGCAACGCCGAAAGATGGCCCTAGTGCGGGTATTGCGATGTGTACAGCGCTAGTGTCGAGCTTGACGGGTAACCCTGTAAAAGCAGAAGTCGCGATGACAGGTGAAATTACCCTTCGTGGTGAAGTTTTACCAATCGGTGGTCTTAAAGAGAAGCTCCTAGCAGCGCACCGTGGCGGCATCAAAACAGTGCTGATTCCTAAAGATAATGAGCGTGATTTGGAGGAAATTCCTGACAATGTTATCGCCGATCTTAAGGTCATTCCGGTACAGTGGATTGATGAAGTATTGAAAGTTGCGTTAGAAAAAGAGCCTTCAGGCGTGGAGTTTGCTGCCGCAAAATAGTGATGTGCAGCAAAAATAAGTAAAAGATTACGCTGATAAGCACAAAAATGCTTGTCAGCGTTTTTTTTGGACGCTAACGTTATCGACGATAGCTGCGAGCCTTGAAAAATAAGGGTTTGTCGCAAATTTGAAATGAAATGGAACGTATAGCTGCCATAAAAATATAAACAGGCAGCGCAAAGGGGAATCACAGTGAATAAAACACAATTAGTAGAAAAAATCGCAGAAAATGCAGATCTATCTAAAGCGTCTGCAGGTCGTGCTCTAGATGCATTCATCGAAGCAGTTGGTGAAACTCTTCAATCTGGTGATCAAGTTGCTCTAGTTGGCTTTGGTACTTTCAGTGTTCGTACTCGTGCAGCACGTACAGGCCGTAACCCTAAGACTGGTGAAGAGATTCAAATTGCAGAAGCTAAAGTTCCTGCATTCAAAGCTGGTAAAGCTCTTAAAGATTCTTGCAACTAATAAAAAATCGCCACTTGAGGTGATTTTTTAGAACCTTTTTAAATTATGCGCATCATACTGATGCGCATTTCTTTTTCTGGTATTATCGCGCTATTCAATTTTTTATTTATGAAATGTGCCGAACTCACGGATTTAAAGTGGGCTTATGTACGGCACATAAGCGGAGAGTAGTTTAAGTATGATGGACCGATTACGCGAAGGCGTTAACAGCATCGCGGTTAAAATTATCCTAGGGCTTATCATCCTATCGTTCGTATTTGCAGGTGTTGGTAGTTACATTGTAGGTGGCTCAAATAACTCTGCGGCGAAAGTAGGCAATGTTGAAATTGGTCGTGGTGAGTTCGAACAGGCTTACCAAAACGAACGTAATCGTATGCAAGCTCAGCTTGGTGATTACTTCTCAAATCTATTGGCTGACCCAAGCTATGTAGAGTCTTTCCGTAAATCAGTTCTTGATCGTATGGTCAATGACTTGCTGCTAGAGCAACACGCAGAGTCGCTAGGGCTGCGCGTAAGCGACACTCAAGTTCGTACCATGATTCTAGAAATGCCTCAGTTCCAAGTTGATGGCAAATTTGATCAAGAAATTTACCAGGCTGCGCTACGTCGAGCTGGCTTCTCAGCAGATAGCTTTGCAGAATATTTACGCCGTGACCTAGTGCGTAATCAACTGATGACCGCAATTCAAGGTAGTGATTTCTCATTGCCGGGTGAAGTAGAAGCTCAAAGCAAGTTACTGACTCAAACTCGTGATATCAAAAAGGTTACCCTTTCTCTGGCAGACTTTGCGGCTAAAGCAGAGTTATCAGAAGAAGAGATCAACGAATATTACCAACTAAACCCTGAGCGTTATACGCGCCCAGAGCAAGTTAAAGTAGCTTACGTAGAATTATCAGCTCAAAAGCTAAAAGAAAACATTGAGATTTCTGACGAGCAAGCTGAAAAATACTATCAAGAGCACATCGATAAATACTCTTCAGAAGAGCAGCGTCGTGTAAGTCATATCCTAATTGAGGGTGATGATGAAGCTAAAGCGCAAGCCATCCTAGATGAGCTTAATGCAGGTGCGGATTTTGCTGCACTGGCTGAAGAGAAATCTGATGACTTCGGTAGTGCATCTGAAGGCGGTTCTTTGGGTTGGATCGAACGTGATGTGATGGATCCTTCATTCGAAGAAGCTGCGTTTGCGCTTAAAAATGTGGGTGATATGACAGGTCTTGTTAAATCAGACTTTGGCTACCACATCATTAAACTTGATGAGCTCAAAGATTCAGTTGCGAAATCGTACCAAGAAGTTGCAGAGGAAGTTAAACAAGAGCTACGAGACCAGCAAGCCGTTGATCAATACTATGCGCTTCAAAGTGAACTAGAGAAAGTGGCGTTTGAGTATCCGGATTCACTAGATGAAGCTGCGAAAGCAATCAGCGCTAAGATCGAGACAACAGACTTTATCTCTCAAGTAGACGCTCCTGAGCTTTTGAATGCCCCTGCGGTATTACAAGCGATTGTAAGTCCTGAAGTGAAAGAAGATGGTCTCAACTCAGAAGTGATTGAAGTTGCCCCTGAGCATGTTGTTGTTGTCCGTGTTGAAGATAGCCGCAATGAAACGGTTCTACCGTTGGAGCAAGTTCGTGCTGACGTTACTAAGTCACTTGCCAATGTGAAAGGCGAGCAAGCCGCTATCGAACTCGCTCAAAACCTAGTTGCTGAACTTAAGCAAGGTAAGCAAGAGCTATTGGCTGAGAGTGGTTTGTCATTCGGTGAGATGGAAACACTAGACCGAAGTTCACCATTTGCAGACGTTGTTTTCTCAATGGCGAAACCTGTCGATGGCGAAAAAGAGTTTGCTCAGGCGAAAGACCTCAATGGTGATGTGGTCGTGGTTGAGCTTGTTAATGTCGCATCAAAGTTTGACCCGCAATACAACCAGCAGATTGGTGCACAACTGACACAAGTGAATGCTCAGCAAGACCTTTCTGGCTTGATCAGTATCCTGCGCAAGACTATCGATATCGAATATTACATTGTGACGCAATAATCAGCTTAAATGTAATTGATATATCTATATTAACGGACTGCATCAGCAGTCCGTTTTGTTTTAATGTTTACATGGTTTTCTTTTGGTGATGAGTGGTTAGTCTGGGCCTGCACATAAGTAAACAAGGAAACTAAAATGTTAAAACAACTACTGCTAGTTACTCTTCTACTATCATTTCCTGCCATCACCCAAGCTGAAGACGCTAGCACCGATGCCAAGTATCAAGGTATCGAGATCACGGTTAACATCAACCAAGCCAGTGCGGAGGAGCTCGCCGACCTGTTGTTAGGCATCGGATTGGCGAAGGCTCAGGCAATCGTCGAGTTCCGTCAGCTCAATGGTCACTTCACAAGTGCCGAGGATCTCGAGAAAGTCAAAGGTATTGGTGCTGCAATTGTGGCGCAGAACCGAGACCGAATTAAGCTATAAACTGATTGGAGAGCGCCTTGGCGCTCTTTTTTACGCATACGACAAATCCTGCCTAGAACCTGTGGGCATTTCCCTCTATAATTCCACGCCGAAACAAGGTCAACGAGTCGAACGTTGATCAGAAAACAACACGGAGTAAAACATGTCGTCTCATACACCGGTAGTAACCGTTGATGGACCAAGTGGTGCCGGCAAGGGCACACTTTGTATGCTGCTTGCAAAAAAACTAGGGTTTCATTTACTAGACTCTGGCGCTATCTATCGTGTCTTAGCTCTAGCTGCAATTCATCATGGCGTTGATCTTGAATCGGAAGATGCGCTGGTTCCTTTGGCGACCCATTTGGATGTGCAGTTTGTTGCTGAAGGCGAGCTGGTCAAGGTTATCCTTGAAGGCGAAGATGTTTCTCGTGAACTGCGTAAAGAAGAAACGGGCATGGCTGCATCAAAGGTCGCTGCTTTACCGCGTGTTCGTGAAGCCCTTTTGCGTCGTCAGCGTGCTTTTGCAGAAGGTCAAGGTTTGGTGGCTGATGGTCGTGACATGGGGACGGTTGTTTTCCCTCAAGCTGAAGTGAAAATCTTTCTGGACGCAAGTGCTGAAGAGCGAGCAAGTCGCCGTCTTAAACAGTTGCAAGGCAAGGGGTTAGATGTTAAATTTGACGACCTTTTAAGCGAGATCCAAGAGCGTGACGACCGAGATCGTAACCGCCCAGTAGCGCCATTACGCCCTGCTGAGGATGCGCTTTTGCTAGATTCTACTGCGATGAGTATCGACGAAGTGGTAGAAAAGGCACTACAATATATCGAATCTAAGCTAGTAGCCTAGGCTGCTAGGTAAGAACGTTGGTCGCAAGGATGATGACTGGCGAAGTTAATAACCCCATGTGGTAGGACACCCGTGGACGTTTAATTTATTGAAGATTAAATAATGACTGAATCTTTTGCTCAACTCTTTGAAGAGTTTCTAAACGAGACTGAATTCCAACAAGGTACTATCGTTAAAGGTACTGTAGTAGCTATCGAGAACGGTTTTGTTCTTGTTGACGCTGGTCTTAAGTCTGAGTCTGCTATCCCTGCTGAACAGTTCAAGAACGCTGCTGGCGAACTTGAAGTTGAAGTTGGTTCTGAAGTAGACGTGGCTCTAGACGCTGTAGAAGACGGTTTCGGTGAAACTCAACTTTCTCGTGAGAAAGCGAAGCGTCACGAAGCTTGGATCGTACTTGAGAAAGCTTGTGAAGAAGCTGAAACTGTTGTTGGTATCATCAACGGTAAAGTTAAAGGCGGTTTCACTGTTGAACTAAACGGTATCCGTGCTTTCCTTCCTGGTTCACTAGTAGACGTGCGTCCAATCCGCGATACTGCTCACCTAGAAAACAAAGAGCTAGAGTTCAAAGTTATCAAACTTGACCAGAAGCGTAACAACGTAGTTGTTTCTCGTCGTGCAGTTATCGAATCTGAGAACAGCGTTGAGCGTGATGAGCTTCTAGAGACTCTACAAGAAGGCGCAGAAGTTAAAGGTATCGTTAAGAACCTTACTGACTACGGTGCGTTCGTAGATCTAGGCGGTGTTGACGGTCTTCTACACATCACTGACATGGCTTGGAAGCGCGTTAAGCACCCTTCTGAGATCGTTAACGTTGGTGACGAGATCCAAGTTAAAGTTCTTAAGTTCGACCGTGACCGTACTCGCGTATCACTAGGTCTTAAGCAACTAGGCGAAGATCCATGGGTAGCAATCGCTAAGCGTTACCCAGAAGGTCACAAACTATCTGGTCGCGTTACTAACCTAACTGACTACGGCTGTTTCGTTGAAATCGAAGAAGGCGTTGAAGGTCTAGTACACGTTTCTGAAATGGATTGGACTAACAAGAACATCCACCCATCTAAAGTTGTTAATGTTGGCGACGAAGTTGAGGTTATGGTTCTTGAAATCGACGAAGAGCGTCGTCGTATCTCTCTAGGTCTGAAACAGTGTAAAGCTAACCCATGGCAATCTTTCGCTGAAGCGCAAGCTAAAGGCGACAAAGTTACTGGTAAGATCAAGTCTATCACTGACTTCGGTATCTTCATCGGTCTAGACGGCGGCATCGACGGTCTAGTTCACCTATCTGACATTTCTTGGAATGTTGCTGGTGAAGAAGCTGTACGTGAGTACAAGAAAGGCGACGAAATCTCTGCAGTAGTTCTAGCAGTAGACGCAGAGCGTGAGCGCATCTCTCTAGGCGTTAAGCAAATGGAAAATGACCCATTCAATGCTTACGTTTCTGAGAAGAAGAAAGGTGTACTAGTTAACGGTACTGTTACTGCAGTAGACGCTAAAGGTGCAACTATCGAACTTGAAGAAGGCGTAGAAGGTTACATCCGCGCTTCTGAAGTTTCTCGCGACCGCGTAGAAGACGCTACTCTAATCCTAAGTGTTGGTGACAGTGTTGAAGCTAAGTTCACAGGTGTAGACCGTAAGAACCGCGTAATCAACCTATCTATCAAAGCTAAAGATGAAGCTGAAGAGCAAGAAGCAATGGCTACACTGAACAGCGCTGATGAAGCGGCATTCGGTAACGCTATGGCTGACGCTTTCAAAGCAGCTAAAGGCGAATAATTAGTCGCTTTTAAGAAAAAGGAGCCGAAAGGCTCCTTTTTTATGTTTCATTCATGGCTAGTGGTAATACCAATCTCTGCAAGATGTTTTGTTAAATGTAGTTTTTCATTGCACACATTGTTCAATTTTTGTCTAAAATTGTAGGCAAGTGTTTGTTGGAACTGGTATTACTTACTATAATAAGTGATAAATTACTCTATGAGGGCAACTATGACTAAGTCTGAATTGATCGAAAGACTCTGTGCAGAACAGACTCACCTTTCGGCTAAAGAGATTGAAGATGCTGTAAAAGATATTTTAGAGCATATGGCTTCAACACTGGAAAGTGGCGACCGAATTGAGATTCGTGGTTTTGGTAGTTTCTCTCTTCATTTCCGCGAGCCACGTGTGGGACGTAATCCTAAAACAGGTGACAAAGTAGAGCTTGAAGGAAAATTTGTTCCTCACTTTAAACCTGGCAAGGAATTGCGTGAGCGAGTAAACATCGGTTAGTAACTCGAATTGACTGTAAAATGAGCGGCATACATAGCGTATGCCGCTTTTTTATCATTCGAATTACAGAGATAACCATGGTTTGTTTGATGCTTTTACTGCATAATCGTAACGGCAGAACTTATCTTAGGTGATGGACTATGAAAATTATAAAAATCGTTCTTGTACTGGCCCTATTTTTGATTGCACTGGCCTTAGGCTCTCAGAATCAAGCGATTGTAACATTTAACTATTTGTTAGCTCAGGGAGAGTTCCACCTGTCCACACTGTTGGGTGGTGTGTTTATTGTTGGTTTCCTTCTGGCATGGCTAATATTTGGTAGTTTGCATCTTAAATCTCAGTTGCAAGTACGCAAACTAAGAAAACAGTTAACTAAGCTCTCTCCAGCAGCAAGTGAACCAACTCAAGGCAAAGCTTAAAAGTCGTATTAGGTAGGCTGTCACTCGATGTTAGAAATCCTGTTCTTGTTATTGCCAATCGCAGCCGCTTACGGCTGGTATATGGGTAATCGCAGCGCCCAGCAAGACAAGCAGAAACAATCCAATCAAATCTCACGTCAATATGTGACGGGTTTGAACCTGCTTTTATCGGATCAGTCTGATAAGGCGGTCGACCACTTTATTGAACTTCTCCAAGTCGATAACGAAACGATTGATACTCACCTGGCTCTCGGAAACCTATTTCGATCGAGAGGGGAAGTTGACCGAGCGATTCGTATCCACCAAAACCTCATCTCCCGTTCTGGGTTAACCATCGACCAAAAAAACATTGCTTTGCAGCAATTAGCAAAAGATTACATGGCTTCGGGTTTTCTTGATCGTGCTGAAAAAATCTTTGAGCAGTTGGTTGATGAACCGGATCACCGTGAAGCAGCGCTACAGCAACTGGTCGCTATCTATCAACAGACTCGAGAGTGGAATAAGGCAATCAATTATGCCTCTCTACTCGTTAAGATGGGTCGTAAACGAATGCGTACCAGTATTGGTCACTTTTGGTGTGAATTGGCGATGCAGGAAAAAGCGGAAGGGCATGACGCTCAGGCAATGCAGTACTTCAAACGTGCATTAGCGGAAGACCCAAAGTGTGTACGAGCTTCTATCGCTTTAGGAAAACTCTATCTAGACATTGAAGACTATCGCAGCACCATTGAGTATATGGAGCGTGTCTTAGAGCAAGATAGCGATTTTGTTAGTGAGGTTCTCCCAACACTAGCGGAATGTTATCACCATCTTGGCCAAGAAGATGAGCTACTGAGCTTTTTACGCCAGTGTATCGTCAATAAAGTCGGTGTATCAGCGGAGCTAATGCTGGCTCAACTCGTTGCTCAACACGATGGTGTCGGCGCCGCTCAAGAGCTATTAACGCGACAGTTGGTAAAAAACCCTACGATGAAGGGCTTCTACCGTCTGATGGACTACCATTTAGCAGAGGCTGAAGAAGGTCGGGCAAAGGCCAGTTTAGGTACGCTACAAAAACTGGTTGGTGAACAGTTAAAAGTGAAACCGCATTATCGATGCCGTAAATGTGGTTTCTCGACCCACTCAATGTATTGGCATTGTCCCTCGTGTAAGGGGTGGGGAACGATTAAGCCAATCCGTGGGTTGGATGGTGAATAGTTTTTATGGGCTTGACCCATTACAAAATGGCAGCGGTGATCCCGCTGCTTTTTTTCGATTTATTTATAGTTAGGAGATGAAATGATCGACCAAAAAGTAATTGTTGCACTGGATTATGACAACCAAGCCGATGCACTCGCTTTTGTTGATAGAATTGACCCAAGCTCATGTCGTCTAAAAGTCGGCAAAGAGATGTTTACCTTATTTGGTCCTGACTTCGTCGTAGAACTGCACAAACGTGGCTTTTCAGTCTTCCTAGACCTCAAATTCCACGACATTCCTAACACGTGTTCGAAAGCGGTTCGTGCGGCAGCTGAAATGGGAGTGTGGATGGTTAACGTCCATGCGAGTGGTGGGGAGCGTATGATGACGGCTTCGAGAGAGATTCTTGAGCCTTATGGTAAAGATCGTCCGCTACTTATTGGTGTGACTGTACTCACCAGCATGGAGCAAAGCGACCTTGCAGGCATTGGCCTTAATATCGCGCCGCAGGAACAAGTGATTCGTTTGGCCAATTTGACAAAAAATTCAGGCCTGGATGGTGTAGTCTGTTCCGCACAAGAAGCATCAATGCTGAAAAGTGAGCTGGGTAAGGCGTTTAAACTGGTTACTCCTGGCATTCGTCCAGCCGGTGCGGCAGTGGGAGACCAGAAACGTATTATGACACCAGTCGATGCTATCGCGGCTGGCTCAGATTACTTGGTTATTGGTCGTCCAATTACCCAAGCCGCCGATCCTGCCGCAGTGTTGGAAAATATCAATGCGACACTTGTGTAAAGATTGATTGTGCTAAAAAGCCAGCATTTGCTGGCTTTTTTGTCACTCATCTAAGGCTAAATGCAATCTGGAACGCCACTGTGGAACTTGAAGTCGCTATCGGGAGAAGTAATTAGCTCTGCTTCAATCTGACCGAAGTAAGCCACTCTCTCACTGATGTCTTTGTCAGCAATCTCTTCTGCAAGCGTTAAATAGTCCTGATAGTGACGGGCTTCTGAGCGTAAGAGAGAGACATAGAACTTGCCAATATCCTCATCCATATGCGGTGCGAGTTTAGCGAATCGTTCACACGATCGAGCTTCTATATATGCGCCGATGATTAACTTATCGATCAAGCTTTGAGGCTCATGCGTTGCCATGCTGCTAATTAATCCCTTTGCATAGCGACTCGCTTGGACAGGCTCATAGGCTATATTGCGCTTGTCCATGATTTCCAAGACTTGATAAAAATGGTGTAACTCTTCTTTAATCAGCATCACCATTTTGTCGATAAGATCTTGGCTGTAAGGTGAATCAGATTTGGCCATGATCGTTTTCGATATTTGGCTTTTCCCTTTTAATGTTTCCAGACTTCCCATTTTGCGATAGGCGAAGTTTTCGTAAGGTTTGAACCAATCTAAGAGGCTATGTGCGCTTTCCTTATCGACAGCGTACTTGCGGATTAGGTACATCGCGGACTGTCCGGCCTTGAGCTCGCAAAGGAGGTGGTCGATGAGTACCACCTTTAGGTTTTCGGGTTTGCGGGCTTCCACAACCCATGCATCGGGCGTAGAACAGTGTAAGAAGCCGTTTATCGGCTCTAACAAGGTTTGGTATTGGTTTAACTCAATCATCTTGAACAAATCTGTCAATTGAAATGAAAAAGGCCGCAACAGCGACCTTTAGAGGATGTGTAATGGCAGTTATATTACCATTTTTTCTTCTCACCAAAGAGCGCATCCATATCGTTTTTACGTTGGTCTTCTTCGATTTGGTGTAACTCTTCAGCGTTTCGAGTTTGTCTTTTCGATTCAAGGTCGTCGTACATTCCTTGAAGTTTTTCGCGTGCTTGGTTCGAATAGTTGTCATTTTTGGTGCTAAGAGCATCAAGTCCTTTACGAAGCAGTTGCACAGCCGTACCCGGTTGACCACGTACGATAGCATCATTTGAACGTTTGATGACGTTTTCAATGTTGATGCGTATCTGGATGGTTTCCAAGCGAGCATTTTCGGTAACGTAGGCCTGAGTTTCAAAGCGACCTTTGTTGTGTTCACTACGGATAGTGTCGCGAAGGCGTTTAACCAGTTTAAGCATAACAATCGCTTGCTTATCACTGCTTGGCACTTTAAAGGTTGTGCTCTCGCCACCTTGGTAATTTTCTTCAAGTTGTTTGATCTGTTGTTTGACGTGTTCGACGCGTTGTTCAAGCTGTTTATTCTTTGGATCCAGCTCATGCATACTTTGTAGTGCGTCTAAGATACGGGTGTTTAGACACACCAATAACTCCTTACTATAAGGCATATGGTGTGCGTGACCGATTAATTCTTCTGTTGCATCTATGATTTGAAGATAGCGCGAACTCTCCTGCTTCCGTGCAGTTTCAGCTTTGACTTTGTATTGAAGCATTATGTTATAGCCCAATACCAAGACAAGTAAGATGGCAACTAAAGCTATGATTAACCCTATATTCATAAATTCCGTATCTTATGTTTTATTTTTTACTGGCTAGCAAGCAAGCATACACGATTCTAATCACTCCCTGCACCTGTTTTGTATTATCGCTCAAATGTTCGATTTTATTAATGAAAAATGCCAATGCAAGGTTGATTCTGCGTATTTGATTGCAAAATAGCCACAAGCCTCTGCTTTTATGCGGCTTGATAACGATTGGACTATCAATTTGAACCCATAGGCGTTATAACTAAATATTATAAACTATGTTCGCTCGCTATGGGGCGTAGAGTAAGGGATTACGAGGTCGAGAATGAAATTACAACAATTGAAGTATATTGTTGAGGTCGTTAACCATAACTTAAATGTATCAGCTACTGCGGAAAGTCTGTATACGTCTCAGCCGGGCATCAGTAAGCAGGTACGTTTGCTGGAAGATGAGCTGGGCATTCAGATCTTCGAACGCAGTGGAAAACACCTTACTCAAGTGACGGGGGCTGGTGAAGATATTATTCGCATTTCTCAGGAAATTTTAGCTCGTGTCGAAAGCATCAAAGCCGTTGCCGGTGAGCATACCCATCCTGAGATGGGTACTCTCAATATCTCAACGACACACACTCAAGCTCGCTATGCGCTTCCTGACGTTATTAAAGGATTTACCGCTCGTTACCCTAAAGTATCACTCCATATGCACCAAGGTACGCCATCTCAAATGTCAGAGGCGATTGCCAAGGGTACTGCTAATTTCGCCATTGCGACGGAAGCACTGCACCTATACCAAGATGCGATCATGCTGCCTTGTTACCACTGGAATCGTTCCATTGTTGTGCCAAAATCCCATCCTCTGGCACAGAAGGAAAAGGTGACCATTCAAGATCTGGCTTCCTATCCGTTGGTGACGTACGTATTTGGTTTTACAGGTCGCTCTGAGCTGGATACTGCGTTCAATAAATATGGCCTAACACCGCGAGTTGTCTTTACCGCTACAGACGCAGACGTGATCAAAACGTACGTGCGTATGGGGATTGGCGTTGGTGTTATTGCGAGTATGGCGATCGACAAAGAGCAAGACACTGATTTGGTCGCAATTGATGCGAGTCATATCTTTGGTGCGAGCACCACAAGTATTGGTTTCAGACGCGGCACCTTCTTACGCAGTTACATGTTCGACTTTATGGAACGTTTTGCACCGCATTTAACACGTCCAGTTGTTGAGCGGGCGTTGTCGCTTAAATCGAGCGCAGAAATCGAAGAAATGTTCAAAGATATCGACCTTCCTATTCGTTAAGCGACTACCATCTCTAGTGACTTCCCTCTACACTACGCACACCGGGGGGAAGTCATGCATACTCAATTCAAATCACTCGATCAGTTTCTAACGCAAAATCAGCAATATTGGCGTTTTGAGGCTTTCATTTCATGTTTCGATAGCCATTTGCCCTGGAAAGAGTCTAATCCACAGCTGTGTGCTTGGTTAGACGGCTTGAGCCCAAAAGAAATTGAAGGCTATAAACAGAATAACCTAAGCCTTATTAACGCCTTAACGCCTCATCTGGCTTGTGTTGAGCAAACTTCCCAGTGGACGACATTGCCCTCTATCGACAAGCAGGAGTTAGCACTAGCGCGTGGTGTCGAAAATGGTGTCCCAGGGCGTAAGCTTGAGCAAATCCTATCCATGGGAGAGGCGGCGCTGCGCGATCACCACGGTAGCGAATGGTTAGAGTGGTGCTCAGGTAAGGGATTTCTCGGCAGAGTACTCGCGAGTCAAACCCAGCATAAGGTGACCAGTTTTGAGTTTCAGCAAATGCTTTGTGATGCGGGGCAGTTTGAAGCGGACAAACACAACCTGCCGATGCATTTTGTTCAGGGCGACGCGTTGAGTCGCGATGCACAACAGGTATTCAGTTCAAATCAGCACGCCGTCGCTCTGCATGCTTGCGGAGATCTGCATATATCGCTTCTTAACCATGCTACCGACAAGAGGCTACCAGCGATTACTTTTTCTCCCTGTTGCTATCATTTGATCGCCAATGAGCACTATCAAGCACTCTCTATCGAAGGGAAACAATCTAAGCTTGGGTTAAGCAAGTCTGAGCTGCGGATCCCTCTTCAAGAAACGGTTACTGGCGGCGAGCGGGTGAGAAGGCACCGAATCGAAGAGATGTCATATCGTCTTGGCTTTGATCTGCTGTTACGTAATGTGCTGGGATTCGAACGCTATCAACCTGTGCCAAGTATTAAGAAGTCGCAGCTTTCTCAAGGCTTTGAAGCGTTTTGTCGTTGGGCGAGTGATAGTAAAGGTATCCTTCTACCGGATGTTGATTTTAGTCATTTTGAACAATTGGGCTTGGAAAAGTATTGGCAAATGGAACGCATCAGTTTGATTCAGCAACCATTCAGGCGATGTTTGGAAATGTGGCTAGTGCTGGATAAGGGACTTTTCCTTAATGAGAACGGCTATCGCGTTCAAATCTCGGAGTTTTGCTCACGAGAGATGACTCCCCGTAACATACTGATTCATGCTGTGAAAGTGTAGATAGCAAGGTGGTGTCTCTTTTTGTTACTCCAATGTTAAAACGTGCTTTTCTTTTGTACAGCTTGCTGGTAATAATAATTGATGCGCACATAAAGTGTGCAATTTATAAATACAAAACAGAACTTCACACAACATATTATTGCTTATACCAGCGCCATTAATTGTGTACTCAGGTTATTGCTAGGCAGAAGGGACTGAGAGCACCGTACCAGTGGCGGTTACTTTGTCATTCTTATGGCGTCATCACCGTAATTTAGTGATTGCACTCTTGGCCTCGAAGAATGTTTAGATAGTCAGTGGCGTTGGTACGACATCAAGGAGTCAAGATGAAAGCAGGAAAAGCTATTGCGACCGCCGTTCTCGCAGGTGTTACGTTACTCTCATCAACCAGTATCATGGCAAAAACGGCTAAGGTAGTCGTATCACAAATTGTCGAGCATCCCGCGCTAGACGCCACTCGCCAAGGTCTAATCGACGGGCTAAAAGCCAAAGGTTACGAGCAAGGCAAAAACCTAGAATTCGATTACAAAACTGCACAGGGCAATCCTGCTATTGCAGTTCAGATTGCGCGTCAATATGTGGGTGAAAAACCGGATGTTTTAGTTGGTATCGCGACTCCTACTGCCCAAGCACTCGTTTCAGCTACTCGTACGATCCCAGTTGTATTTACCGCGGTTACTGACCCAGTTGGTGCGAAGTTAGTTAAGACATTGGAACAACCAGGTAAGAACGTGACTGGTCTGTCCGATCTCTCTCCCGTCAGCCAGCATGTTGAATTGATCAAAGAGATTCTTCCACAGGTCAAATCTATCGGTGTGGTATTCAACCCAGGTGAAGCGAATGCGGTGACGTTAGTAGAACTTCTAAAACGCAGCGCACAAGAGCAGGGCATTCAAGTTATCGAAGCGACGGCTCTGAAAAGTGCTGACGTGCAATCTGCTACGCAAGCTATCGCAGCGAAGTCAGATGTGATTTATGCGCCAACAGACAACACGGTAGCGAGTGCGATTGAGGGTATGATTGTTGCGGCTAATCAGGTTAAGACACCAGTATTGGGTGGTGCGACTTCATACGTAGAAAAAGGCGCCATTGCGAGCTTAGGATTTGACTACTACCAAGTGGGTGTTCAAACCGCGGATTATGTTGCAGCGATCATTGAAGGTGCAGCGCCTGGTTCGCTTGATGTCAAAGTGGCAAAGGGCTCAGATCTGGTTGTTAACCAAAGCGCTGCGACCAAACTTGGTGTGGTGATTCCACAGTCTGTACTAGACCGTGCGACAAGCGTGAAATAAACCAATCCCCCAAGCAACCTCGTTGCTTGGGGGTGTGAGTCTTTAGCAGAAAAGGGAGTTGTTATGTCTGCTTTTGCATTTTTTGGCGCTTTGGAAATTGGCTTACTGTATGGTCTCGTAGCCCTCGGCGTTTATCTCACCTTTCGCGTGCTTGATTTTCCTGACTTAAGTGTAGATGGTAGCTTTCCTATGGGAGCCGCCGTTGCCGCTACTGCAATTGTTGCTGGTATCAATCCGTGGTTGGCGACCTTGATGGCGATCGTAGCGGGTGCTGCGACTGGCTGGGTGACCGCGTTTTTAGCGGTTCGCTGTGGAATTCTCCATCTTTTGGCATCGATATTAACGATGATCGCGGCTTTTTCTATCAATATCCGCATCATGGGTAGACCAAACTTAGCTTTGCTTGGTGAGGACACTATTCTGACCCCGTTTGAGGCGTACGGCGATCCTATGTTAGTTCGCCCACTGTTGGTCGGCATATTGGTGTTGGTTTCTGCCTGGCTGGTGGTACGTTTACTAAACAGCGACTTCGGACTAGGCCTACGCGCGACGGGAGTCAATGCCCGCATGGTTTCAGCGCAAGGGGCGAGCACATCCTTTTATACCTACTTTGGTCTGGCGTTATCCAATGGTTTTGTTGGCTTTGCTGGGGCTTTGTTTGCTCAAACGAACAGCTTTGCTGATGTGACTTCTGGTGTCGGGACTATCGTGGTTGGTTTGGCTGCGGTGATACTCGGTCAAACGCTTATTCCAGGAAGAAAAATATGGGTGGCTGTTGTTGCAGTTATCGTCGGTTCAGTGCTCTACCGTCTGGCGGTCGCATTTGCACTCAGTTCAGGGATGTTCGGATTGCAAGCCTCAGACCTCAACTTGGTCACGGCAGTTCTGGTTGCAGCAGCGCTGATTGCGCCCAAGATTAAAGGTAACCTTAAATCAAAAAAGCTTAGCCCTGCGATGGAGAGCAAAAATCTATCCAAGCAGGATAAAGAGTCAGGAGAAGTAGCATGATTCGTCTAGAAGATATTCAGGTGACGTTCAATCCAGGAACCATCTTAGAAAATCGTGCTTTGCGTGGTGTTTCTCTTGAGGTTCCGGAGCACCAATTCCTAACCGTGATTGGTTCGAACGGTGCAGGTAAATCAACGTTGCTTGGAGCTGTTACCGGTGAAACGCCAATGATCGGTGGACGCGTAGTGATTGATGAACTCGATGTTACTCGTCAAACAGTGGATCAGCGAGCCAAACAATGTGCTCGAGTGTTTCAGGATCCTTTAGCTGGTACGTGTGGAGAGTTGACGATTGAAGAGAACATGGCACTCGCATATATGCGTGGTAAAAAGAGAGGGTGGAATCTTTCTCTTTCATCTCAGCGTCGCAAACTTTTTCAGGAGCGTATCAGTATCCTAGGGCTAGGATTGGAAGACCGTTTAGGTGACAGCATTGGCCTATTATCGGGCGGCCAGCGTCAAGCTGTGAGCCTTGTGATGGCGACGCTTTCCGATAGCAAATTATTGTTATTGGATGAACATACAGCAGCGCTGGATCCACGTATGGCTGCGTTTATTATTGATTTGACGAAGAAAATTGTTTCGGAGTTCAACCTCACTGTGATGATGGTTACTCACTCAATGAAAGACGCGTTAGCTTGTGGTGACCGTACCGTGATGCTTCACCAAGGCGAGATTGTTCTCGATGTATCCGGTGAACAGCGAGCGAATATGCGAGTTCCAGATCTTTTAGAGATGTTTTCTAAGGTTCGTGGAGAAGAACTGGCGGATGATAGCTTATTGTTAAATTAACGAGTTGCTGACAAATTGCTACCGAAATATCCACCAAATCTATGAGATAATCTCAATCTGGATATCTACTAAACCCATCAATTGTATTACAATATTGATGGGTTTAGTTTTAGTGAGGAAATAGATGCAGGTTGACAGGCACTTTAGTTTAAAGTTTGTATTTTTAGCACCTATGGTTTGCTCCTTAGTCGTGCTTGCATTGACGCTAAAAAACCATTATGACGCCGTTAATCGCGATATCGATGATGAATACACTCGTGTCGTTGAGGCAACTTTTCGCGCCGCTAAAGTCGTTGCCGCGATAGACTATAGCTTTTCCAACCATGATAAGAACGCAAACTTTATGCTGCTTGAACATAATCGTCGAATTGTCGAGGGTTTATGTCAGATGTGGCCGAGTGACGCTCTACTGAGATCCGAAGGGCGGGATTATGACATTCCCGCTGTCGACATTAACTATTTGTTGGTTGGCAGAGAAAGCCTTTGTACTCCGGGTAGTGACATCTATCAGCGAGTTTCCAACCAAGTGTCACTTGCTCCAATTTTGTCATTCTTACACGATATCGATGGGTATCTGCTAGGCATTCACTATATCGACAGAGCAGGCTATGTAATGTCTTCGCCTGATGATTATGCAAAGAGTCTGACGGTGGAATTACTCGACACCATCCAAGCTCGCCCATACTGGCACGTGACCGCCAGTAACCGAGATAAAATTACTTTGTCTGGGCCAGCCCCAATCATTGCAAGCAATGACACCATTTTGAGTATGACGATGCCAGTCTACCTAAATGATGTGCATCAGGGGATGCTGTCATTAGATATCTCTTACCAACGTCTGCTCGCAACTCAAGGCAAATTAGCGGGCGAACTGCATATCCTAAACACCAGTGACCTCTCTCCACCTGACAATGCGTTTAGGCTGAAAATGATTAACGTAGAAGGGGTAGCAAGCAACTATGCTCTTTATTATCTCTTTGATCTACAAAAAGAGATTCGCCACTTTTTCTACTTTCAACGATACAGCCTTCTAGTGACGGCCTTTATCTATGTGTTCTCTGTTGTGGTGTTATTTTTGATTAATACAAGGGTTGAGCATGGTTATTTCAGAGAGCTTGCCGCGACAGATCCTATGACAGGCCTGCTAAATCGACGTGGCTTAGAAGCGTTTTTAACCAATAACGCCCTGCACGGTCACTATATCGCGCTCGGGGTTTTCGACATTGATGATTTTAAGAAAATTAATGATAACCACGGCCATGATGTCGGCGATACCGTTATTAAATATATGGCAGAACAGATTAGCCTAGGCATTCGTAGTAGTGATGCCGCGGCTCGAATAGGTGGCGAGGAATTTGTGGTTTACATGACGGGTAACGCAAAGGAACCACTTGAGAAAAGCATGCTCAGGGTAAGGAACGATATTTGCCAGCATTCAGAGGCGGCTGTAGAAAACGGTTTCACAGTGTCTGGTGGTGTTGAAGTGGTTGAAGCAGAAGGAGCAAGCAGCTTCGAAGTGTTATTCAAAGCTGCTGATGAAAAGCTTTATCAAGCGAAAAACGCCGGTAAAGATCAGTTGGTGTTCTAAGCTGCGACGAGTGTATCTCGGTATCGGGTGATATGCTCAACAATGGGTGCAGCTTTGTTGTAGGTGCGAATTTCTCTAAATAGCGTATCTGCTTGTGGATACTGATGACGTAAATACGCGAACCACTGCTTAACTCGGTTAGGATAGTAAAGACCTTTGTCGCCTTTCATTTCATACTGAGAATACACCAAGAGCAGTTCAACAACTTGTGACCAAGGCATCACCGCATGATCATGTTTAACCACATTGCCCAAATTCGGCACGTTGAACGCACCACGGCAGACCATTAAAGAGTCAACTCCAGTAGTGTCAATGCAGGCTTGACCATCTTGATAATTCCATATCTCACCATTGGCAATCAGCGGAATATCGAAACGTTGGCGAATTTTGTTGATGTACTCCCACTTGATTTCGCTCGCTTTGTAGCCACCCGTTTTGGTTCTGGCATGGACGGTCAATTCATTTGCCCCGGCACTTTGAATCGCGTCGACGATTTCGAAGCAGTCTTCAGGGTTGTCCCAGCCCAAACGAATCTTAGCTGTGACAGGAATATCTGAGCTAACCGCTTCTCGGCATGCTTTAACCACATTGTGAATCAACTCAGGATGTTGCAGCAATGCCGCGCCCCCTTTGCTTTTGTTGACGAGTTTAGCTGGGCAGCCAAAGTTGAGGTCAATGCCTTTGGCACCAAGTTGTGCTGCACGAACGGCATTTTCAGCCATCCAGTGTGGATCTTGACCAAGCAGTTGTACATGTACAGGAACCCCAGATTTCGTCTGAGAGCCTTGTAGTAACTCTGGACACAGGCGGTGAAAGACGTGATCAGGCAAGAGTTGATCGACAACACGGACGAACTCAGTGACACACAAGTCATAGTCATTGATATCCGTTAAGATCTCTCGCATTAAGTGATCTAACACGCCCTCCATAGGCCCCAGAACTACACGCATAAATTACACCTCAGATTTAGGAGGCGTGATTTTAGAGGTATTAGCCGATAAAGTCATCCCTCAACTAAGATTGTGCAAAGCCAATGAGAAAAAGAAAAGGCTAGCCACCAAACGTTGAGACTAGCCGTGACGGGAACAGTAGCGAAAGTTTCAGCAAGGTATGGTCATCGAATCAGGGAGGGAAGTCTCGAAGTGACCGCAGACCTTGCATAGGGTTATAATGTCGCTAAACAACGATTAACACTAGAACAAGAAAATGAAGTATCAAATTCTGACACTCGAAGACTCAATTACTGCCGAATCACCACTCTTTATTGAAGGCTTAACGCTCGCGGCCAATATGGCAACCAAACCTTTAGCCCCAGAAAGTTGGCTAGGGTCGGTTTTTACTGAGCGTGCATTAGAGGTGAGACCGAGTATCGAAGCGCATATTCATCAGCAATACGCTTATTTGCAGCGAGGTGAATACTCGCTATTGAACTTACTCGAACCTGAACGCCAAGCCGAACAACTGGCTGACTTCGCAGAAGGCTTTATGGCCTTGTGGCCGACTGTCGAAGAGCAGTGGATGGAGACCAGTGTAGGAGATGGAACACTGCGTATGCTTCAGGCGATGTTAACGACGTTTATGTTAGCGGTTGATGAAGAGCAAACTCGTAGTCAAATGCAAGCGTCGGGCATTGAAACCCCACCGTTACTGAGTGACTTTATTGACCAAATAGACCTGATGATTGCTGAAGTAGCGCAAGCCGCTGATGCAGCAATGACAGGTGCCAAAGCTCAAAGCGTTAACCCATACAAAAACATTGGTCGTAACGATGAATGTCCGTGTGGGAGCGGTAAAAAATTCAAGCAGTGCTGCGGAAAATAAACAAAACTGATCGAACAAAGTTAACCTTGTTCGGTCATATTAGAACGAATTAGAAGTTATAAGTGGTACGTACGCGACCAATTAGGGTAACAATCGAATGAAAAAATTTGCTGTATTACTAATGATGAGCTTTTCCGTTATGGCTGCGCCTAAAGATGAGCTTAGCCAACGACTACAAATGAACGATGGATTCAGTGCTGATTTTTCTCAACAGCTGATCAGCCCTGAAGGCGACGTTGTGATGGAAGGTCAGGGTAATGTAGAGATCGCACGTCCGAGTCTATTTCGTTGGACGACAACCGCTCCGGACGAAAATGTCTTGGTGTCTGATGGTAAGAGCCTGTGGTATTACAGCCCATTCATTGAACAAGTGAGTATCTATTGGCAAGAGCAAGCAACAGAGCAAACCCCCTTTGTTCTTCTGACTCGCAATCGCGCGAGCGACTGGGATAACTACAAGGTTGAACAACAAGGGAATACCTTCACCTTAACGCCAACCGCAGCGGACAGCAATCAAGGTCAATTTAAGCTAAAAATCGACCCTCAAGGTAAGGTGGAAGGGTTTAGTGTGGTTGAACAAGATGGCCAGCAAAGTACGTTTACGTTCAACAATATCCACCTTGGCAAACCAAGTGCTGATCGTTTTACGTTCGCTATTCCACAGGGTGTAGAGGTCGATGACCAAAGGAACTAAGTGTGAGTAACTACACGTTAGATTTTTCGGGGGATGAAGACTTTCGCCCCCTTGCTGCCAGAATGCGCCCTCAAACACTCGAGCAGTATATTGGTCAGCAACATATTCTTGGCCAAGGCAAGCCGCTAAGACGTTCTCTAGAAGCTGGGCATATCCACTCGATGATTCTTTGGGGGCCGCCGGGTACAGGAAAAACCACTCTCGCTGAAGTGGCTGCCAATTATGCTAACGCAGAGGTTGAGCGTGTCTCGGCCGTCACTTCGGGTGTAAAAGAGATCCGTGCTGCCATTGACAAAGCTCGTGAGTATAAACTGGCAGGTCGACGCACCATCTTGTTTGTTGATGAGGTACATCGCTTCAACAAATCCCAGCAAGATGCGTTTCTCCCTCATATCGAGGATGGCACGGTAACCTTTATTGGCGCAACAACCGAAAACCCCTCTTTTGAACTCAATAACGCCTTGCTGTCACGTGCCCGCGTTTACAAACTGACGTCGTTGGCCAAAGAAGATATCCGTCTGGCGCTTGAACAAGCCATTAATGACGAAGAGCGTGGTTTAGGTGGGGTAGAGGCTGAATTTGTCGACAACGTGCTCGATCGTTTATCTGAACTTGTCAACGGTGATGCCCGCATGTCCCTAAACTACCTTGAGCTGCTGTATGATATGGCTCAAGAAGACGCGCAAGGGAAAAAACAGATCACTTTGGCTTTGTTGGCGGAAGTGGCCGGGGAGAAGGTCTCTCGTTTCGACAACAAAGGAGACATCTGGTACGACTTAATTTCAGCGGTACATAAATCAATTCGAGGTTCCAACCCCGATGCCGCCCTCTATTGGTCTGCTCGGATGATTGCAGCTGGCTGTGACCCTTTGTACATTGCTCGCAGGCTGTTGGCTATTGCGTCAGAAGATATTGGTAATGCCGATCCGCGTGCTATGCAGGTAGCTCTATCAGCATGGGACTGTTTTACACGAGTGGGGCCAGCCGAAGGCGAACGCGCGATTGCTCAGGCCATTGTCTATTTAGCATGCGCGCCAAAGAGCAATGCCGTCTATACCGCTTGGAAGCAAGCTCTGGCCGATGCGCATAACTTACCTGAGTATGAAGTGCCGCCTCATCTTCGTAATGCTCCCACCAGCCTGATGAAAGATCTTGGTTATGGCGCCGAGTACCGTTATGCCCACGATGAACCAGGAGCGTATGCGGCTGGTGAGCAATATTTGCCACCAGAAATGTCGGGAAAAACTTACTACCAGCCAACCAATCGCGGCTTAGAAACTAAAATTGGCGAAAAGTTAGATTACTTGGCTAGTTTAGACGCAAAAAGCCCACAAAAACGCTATGAATAAGCGTCCATTTTAGATACATTTATTCGGTTAATATTTTTAGCGCTTGAGCATGAAGCTTGAGCGCGATTTCACTACTAAAAAAAGCATAGGATTAACAATGCTGGATTCTAAATTACTTCGTACAGAGCTGGGTGAAACAGCTGCAAAACTAGCACGTCGTGGCTTTAAGCTAGACGTAGAGACAATCCGTACACTTGAAGAACAACGCAAGTCCATTCAAGTAGAAGTTGAAAATTTACAATCCACGCGTAATTCCATCTCCAAGCAGATTGGCCAGAAAATGGCAGCTGGCGATAAAGACGGTGCAGAAGAAATCAAGAAGCAAATCGGTACACTTGGTAGCGATTTAGACGCGAAAAAAGTCGAACTTGACGCGGTAATGGCGAAACTTGATGAAATTACTCTATCGGTTCCTAACCTGCCTGCAGATGAAGTGCCAGACGGTAAAGATGAAAATGACAATGTAGAGATTTCTCGTTGGGGTGAACCAAAAACTTACGACTTCGAATTGAAAGATCACGTTGACCTAGGTGAAATGGGCGACGGTCTTGATTTTGCGAGTGCCACTAAGATTACGGGTGCACGCTTTATCGTGATGAAGGGGCAGTTTGCTCGTCTTCACCGCGCAATTGCTCAGTTCATGCTTGATCTTCACACTGAAGAGCACGGCTACACAGAAATGTATGTGCCTTACCTAGTAAACTCTGACAGCCTATTTGGTACTGGCCAGCTACCTAAGTTTGGTAAAGACCTCTTCCACACAGAGCCGCTAGAAGAGAAAGTGAACGACGAAGAACCACGTAAACTGTCGCTTATTCCAACTGCGGAAGTTCCTGTTACTAACATGGTTCGTGACACGATTACTGACGAAGCAGATCTGCCACTTAAAATGACAGCTCATACGCCATGCTTCCGTTCAGAAGCGGGTTCTTATGGTCGTGACACTCGTGGTCTTATTCGTATGCACCAATTTGACAAAGTTGAATTGGTACAAATCACTAAGCCGGAAGACTCAATGGATGCACTTGAAGAACTCACCGCTCATGCAGAGAAAGTTCTTCAACTGCTAGAACTTCCTTACCGTAAAGTGGTTCTGTGTACTGGTGATATGGGCTTCGGTGCTCGTAAGACTTACGACCTTGAAGTTTGGGTTCCAGCGCAAGAGACTTACCGTGAAATCTCATCTTGTTCAAACATGTGGGACTTCCAGGCTCGTCGTATGCAAGCGCGTTTCCGTCGTAAAGGCGAGAAGAAGCCTGAGCTTGTTCATACACTAAATGGCTCTGGCCTTGCTGTAGGTCGTACAATGGTTGCGATTCTGGAGAACAACCAAGAAGCTGATGGTCGTATCGCAATCCCAACTGTACTTCAGAAGTACATGGGCGGCGCAACGCACATCGGTTAATCGCGAGCGATATATAAAGCAAAAGGCGACTGATACAGTCGCCTTTTTTGTACCTGCGGGAAATAAAAAAGCCGACAGTAAGCCGGCTTTTCTACAAGAGATGCTGGGGAGAGGTTAAATACTCATCTCACCACGAAGCACTTGCTGCATCTTAACCTTAACTTGTTCGTAGCTTAGACCTTGGCTTAAAAGGTAATGCAGTTTCGCCAGCGCTGCTTCTGGCGTCATATCATAGCCACTGATCACGCCAGCTTCTGCTAAGGCACAACCCGTTGCGTAACCGCCCATATTGACTTTACCAGCGAGACATTGAGTCAGGTTGACGACGAGAACGCCACGCTGTGAAGCCTCTTTGAGGTGATTGAGTAGCTCGGGATTTTGCGGAGCATTACCGACACCGAACGTCAGCAAAATCATTGCATTGACAGGCTGAAGCAACGTGTTGCGAATGACTTCGTGAGAAATCCCTGGGTACATAGTAATCACGCCGATAGGCTGTGGTGTAATGTCGTGAACTTTAAACTCGCCTTCTGGTTTCTTACCGACTTCAATCTCACTGCTGATTTGAATATTGATACCCGCTTCTAGCAGTGGAGGTAGGTTTGGTGAAGTGAAGGCGTTAAAGCCATCAGCGTGAGATTTCGTACTGCGGTTGCCACGCATGAGCTTGTTGTTAAAGAACAGCGTCACTTCGTTAATCGGGTAATTCGCAGCAATATGCAGGGCATTTAGCAGATTGGCTTGACCGTCAGAGCGCAGTTCAGCCAATGGAATTTGAGAGCCAGTGACAATGACAGGTTTACCCAAGTTTTCCAGCATGAACGATAGTGCAGATGCAGTATATGCCATGGTGTCGGTGCCATGCAGGATCACGAAACCATCGTACTTGTCGTAGTTATCACGGATATCATCCGCGATTTGTTGCCAATCTGCAGGTGTCATATCTGACGAGTCAATCAGAGGATCATACTCGTGGATAGTAAACTCAGGCATTTCTGGTCGATGAAACTCTGGCATGCTAGCGAGTTGTTTCTCCATGAAGCCAGCGATAGGAACATAGCCGTGATCATGGGATTTTTGCATACCAATGGTACCGCCGGTGTATGCGATATAAATATGTTTTCTTGCCATTGCTTTGAAACCAGTTAATTGTAGGGGGAACAGAGCGGGGAATTATATCTTAATCTAGGCCAATAAAAAGGGGGATTCCGCACAGGAATCCCCCCTAAATCATCTGGTCGGTTTAGTCACCATGCTGTGAAGCGAAGCTATTGAACCTGACAGTTTAGGCAGAAAGCGTATTGCCCTTTTGGATCATTGAAGCTTTGCAGCATATTCGTATCTTGCAGCACTTGTTTAGCGACGGGTTGGAGTGCTTGCGGCAGCATCGTCGTCGCGTCAATCCCTAAGTGGACACTGACCTGATTCATGAAATCTTGAATAAACTGCTGAGCTGGAGACAGTGGCTCTTCAACCCAATAGAGATTGTATTGCTCAACTTTAGCCAGTTCCGCTGCCAATGCGACTGCGTCATCAAAGTCACCAATTTTATCGATCAAGCCGAATTCCAATGCGTCTTGACCTGTCCAAACGCGGCCTTGAGCTACCTCATCCACTTTGTCTATAGGCATTTGACGTGATTGACTCACCAGACCGATAAAACGGTTATAGCCATGTTCGATCCCCATTTGGAATGCTTGGGATGCGCCATCTGAAAGACCGGTAGTGATACCGACATCAGAGAAAGGCGAAGTACCGATACCATCGGTATAGATACCCAGTTTGTTCAGACCTTTTTCAAACGTCGTTAGCACACTGAAGATGCCTATTGAACCCGTTAAGGTTGTCGGTTGTGCCATGATGCGATCTGCACTCATTGAAATCCAATAACCCCCTGAAGCGGCAAGGCTCGACATCGATACAACGACAGGTTTGCCTGCCTCTTTTAGAGCTTCGACTTCGTTGCGAATGACTTCTGACGCAAATGCGCTGCCTCCAGGGCTGTCAACACGCAGTACAACGGCTTTCACTTTGTCATTATTGCGTGCTTGGCGCAGTAGGGCAGCAACTGTATCGCCCCCAACAGTGCCGCGTGGTTGTGAACCATCCATAATGGCACCACTTGCCACCACAATCGCGATATCATCAGAAGCTAGGTTGAATTTAGGTGTTATTGTCAACTGGTACTCATAGAAGTCGACATAGTTATAGCTGTCTTCTCCGTTGCTACCAAAAACATCGACAAGCTCTTTTCTTACTTGCTGGCGTGTCGCCAGTTGATCGACTAGGCCGACATTTAGCGATAACGAAGCGAGATCACCATTGTTTGCTTTAAGCAGAGCGAGAAACTCGTTCATATCAGGATTGAGTGTTTTGGCATCAAGCTGACGATTGGCCGCGACATCATCAATATATGCCCCCCAAAGTTGCCCTAACCAGCGAGAGGCGGACTCTTTTGCCTCTTTCGACATATCGTCACGTACAAAGGGTTCTATGGCAGACTTATAGGTGCCAACACGGAATACATGGGTATTAACGTCGAGCTTTTCTAAAAGAGATTTGTAGTAAAGTGAATAGGCGCTATAACCTTTCAACATTACGGCACCATCAGGTGCTAGGTAGATCTTATCTGCATAGCTAGCGAGATAGTATTGACTCTGATTGTACATGTCGCCTACCGCGTAGATTGGCTTTCCAGAGGCCTTAAACTCATTCAATGCCTTAGCGATGTAGCGCAGTTTAGTCAGATTGGTTTCTGGCATATCGCGCAGCGCGAGAACAATACCACTGATTTGTGAGTCATCTTTTGCACGTCGAATGGTTTCAACAATATCAAAAAGGACGTTTTCTTTCGGTAAGCTCTGGCCAAACAAAGAACCTGTCAACGAATCCATTGGATTGACATAAGTTGCCTGTTCAACAATTGGACCAGAAATATTGACGATCAGCGCGGACTCTTTAGAAACCGTCGGCACAGGCGATTCGGCATTGGTATAGATGAAATAAATAATACCGATACTTGCCAGAAAAATCAGGTTGACGAGGGCAAGACGAATAAAAGTGATCAGTTTCCAGATCCCTTTGAAAAACATGCCAACAAACTTAAAAATACTCTTCATTTTTTCTCCGCTGCGAATCTCGCAGGTTAGGGCTTATCCAATGTAAGACCTTAGAATTCAAGATATAGTTATATCCTACTTAAACTAGTATACCCAAACAACCGTAAGATTGATCGGTGTTACAAAAATGTAAACGGGTGTTTGATTTTTATTTAATGACTTCGTATTCTGGTCAGACCACAATAAAAATAGAGTAAAGTGATGTCTTCCATGTATCCAAACCTACTAAAACCACTAGACCTCGGATTTACCCAATTGAGAAACCGAGTGTTGATGGGCTCAATGCACACGGGGCTCGAAGAACAAAAAGAAGGTCTCGGCAAGCTTGCTGCGTTCTACGAAGAGAGAGCGAAGGGTGGAGTAGGCCTAATCGTTACCGGAGGCTTTTCGCCAAACTTACGTGGTCGACTGCATCCATTTAGTGCTGAGTTTAGTAAAGCCAAACATGCTAAAGCGCATAAGGTCGTGACTGAAGCGGTTCACAAGCATGGTGGCAAAATCGCATTACAGCTATTGCATGCCGGTCGTTATGCGATGCATCCCTTTGCTCAAAGTGCTTCCTCAATTAAAGCGCCAATCGCACGTTTTGCACCGAGTGAAATGAGCACGCGTCAAATCAACAATACCATCGAAGCGTTTGCTAAGAGTGCTGCTTTAGCGGTTGAAGCTGGCTATGATGGTGTTGAAGTGATGGGTTCAGAAGGCTATCTCCTAAACCAGTTTATCTGTAAACGAACCAACACTCGCTACGATGAATGGGGCGGTAGCTATCAGAATCGTATCCGTTTCCCATTGGAAGTCGTCAAAGCGATTCGTAAAGCCGCAGGGCAAGAATTTATTATCATCTTCCGTCTTTCTATGCTCGACTTAGTGGAGGAGGGCAGTACCTTTGATGAAGTGGTTGAGTTAGCGCAGGAGCTTGAAAAAGCGGGTGTGACCATTATCAATACTGGTATTGGTTGGCATGAAGCAAGAATTCCTACTATCGCGACTCAGGTACCACGTGGGGCATTTACTTGGGTCACTGAGAAAGTTCGTCCACATGTTAATGTGCCGATTGTTACCTGTAACCGTATTAATACCCCTGAAGAAGCGGAATCGATTCTCGCCAATGGTCATGCCGATATGGTCTCGATGGCAAGACCGTTCCTAGCGGACCCTCATTTTGTCATTAAGGCAGAACAGAATCAGTCGCAATTTATTAATACTTGTATTGGTTGCAACCAAGCGTGCCTCGACAACGTGTTCAAAGGTAAACGCGCAGGGTGCTTAGTCAACCCTCTTGCTTGCCGCGAAACAGAGCTGGTGGTCAAACCGGCTGAGGTGAAAAAGAACATCGCCGTGGTTGGCGCAGGGCCCGCGGGTCTAGCCTGTGCTACGACACTAGCGGAAAGAGGCCACAGTGTTGATCTGTTTGAGCGTAATGACCGAATTGGTGGACAGTTCCGTCTGGCGATGCAGATCCCGGGTAAAGAAGAATTTAGAGAAACGATTCGTTATTTCGCTAACAGGATAGATCAAACTGGAGTGAAGCTTCATCTTGATACAGAAGCTAACTATGATCTGCTCGCTGAGTATGATGAAGTCGTGATGGCGTCGGGTGTTGAACCACGCAAAGTCAATATTGAAGGCATTGATACGCCAGAAAAAGTGATCGACTATCAGACATTGATCAAAGAGAAGAGCTTTGTTGGCAATAAGGTAGCGATTGTTGGTGCCGGAGGCATTGGTGTCGATGTTGCGACTATGCTGACTGAACCCAATGGGCACAATCTTGACGATTGGCTGCATGAATGGGGGATCGACAAGGAAATTTCTCATCCGGGGGGCCTTTACCCGTATCCTGAATCGTTGAGTGATAAAACCGTATGGGTATTACAGCGTCGTAAGGGTCGTGTAGGTAAAGGTCCGGGTAAAACGACTGGCTGGATTCACAAGCGCACTTTAGAAAAGCGTGGTGTAAATCTGCTCGGTGGAGTGAACTATGAGAAAATCGATGAACAAGGCCTTCACATTAGCGTTGATGACAAAAAACAGTTACTTGATGCAGATACTGTGATCATCTGTGCAGGGCAAGAATCGGTACGTCCTTTTGAAACTCAATGGGAACAGTTTGGTGACAAGCTGCATGTTATCGGCGGCGCAGACTATGCGGGTGAGCTTGACGCAGTAAGAGCGATTAAGCAGGGTGTAGAGCTGGCGGTTAAATTATAAGTCAGAGAATGAATAGATAAGGCCTCCAGTTGGAGGCCTTATTTGTTATCGCTTGAATTACAAAATGACGGTTTTGTTGCCGTAGACAAATACGTGATCGTTTAACACTTTATTGAGTGCTTTACTTAGGACATTTTTCTCCACATCGCGGCCTGCTTGCGCCATGTCTTGAGCACTGAAATTGTGGTCTACAGGTATCACGTCTTGTTTGATGATAGGGCCTTCATCCAGATCATTCGTCACAAAGTGCGCCGTAGCACCAATGATCTTAACGCCACGTTCATACGCTTGCTGGTATGGCTTCGCACCGATAAAGGCAGGAAGGAAACTGTGGTGGATATTGATGATCTTATGGTGGTACTTCTCAACAAATGATGGCGTTAACACGCGCATGTATTTCGCCAACACTAAGTAATCTGCTTGGTATTGGTCGATCACTGTGAGTAGCTTTTGCTCGTGCTCTTCACGATTTAGCCCTTCATGCGATACGTGATGGTAAGGAATGCCAAACTTCTCAGTTAAACTTTGTAACGTGTCATAGTTACCAACGACAGCAGCAATCTCAACATCTAGGCTGCCATCGTAGTTTTTCATGAGAATATCACCAAGACAGTGCGCTTCTTTGGTGACAAGGATAACGACACGCTTACGATTTGAGCCGATGAGCTTGCGCTTAGCGCCTTGCGGCAACGCTTGGTCGAGGTCAGCGAGAAATGTCTGGTCATTGAAGTAACCTTCCAGCTCGGTACGCATAAAAAAGTGGCCGCTGGTGTTGTCGACAAATTCGTTGTTGTGAATGATATTGAGTTGGTGTTTGTAACAGATATTGGTGATCTTCGAAATAAGACCAGGGGCATCTGTACAATGTGTCAGTAGTGTTTTCTTTTCCATTTAGTTAAAACTTCCGTGAATTATTTTTTTTGAATAATGAATTTTTTACGGGATTGCGAACGGTGAGCTCACCCGCATTATTGAAGCTACAATTAAACTAATATCGAAATGGTTTCAACAATTAATCTGAGTTAACCGTTTGCTCAATTTAGATGTTGGTATTTTTTCTCTTATCGCGTTTTTAGGTGGTAGTTATGGATAGAGAGTTATTAGCCCGAAAATTGTACTCAGAAAGAGTGAGCGCCCTCACAGGTGGAAAGGAAGTAGACGAAGAATTACTCGACGAAATGTGGGAAAACCGTGCCTCCCCAGCGGAAGCTGCAAAAGCATTGTCCGATTGCCAGCAAGAAGGTTTCACTGGCCCTGCTTGGTTAACTCGCTACCTCAATAAACGTTAATCTATAAATTGCCTAGGGCGCGAAATCCTGTTCGCGCCTTGGCCTTAAAACTGCCATAATTACCTCCCCTTAAGATTAACGCTCCGCATTTAATGATTTCAAAAACCTTCTCTTCTGAAGGCGCATTAGGAAAAGCCATTCCCGGTTTTCAACCGCGCCAAGCACAACTCGACATGGCTGAAGTCGTTGCCAATGCAATCAAGTCGCAAGGTCAGGTTGTGGTCGAAGCAGGCACGGGTACCGGTAAAACTTTTGCTTACTTGGTTCCTGCACTTATTAGCGGTAAAAAAACCATCATCAGTACAGGGTCTAAAAACCTCCAAGAGCAGTTGTTCCACCGTGATCTGCCTTTGATGACTAATGCGCTCGGATTTTATGGTCAAGTAGCCTTACTTAAGGGACGCGCGAACTATCTTTGTTTAGATCGCCTTAGCCGACAGATGGTGGAAAGCCACAATCAGACCGCAGATCCGACGCTACTCAGTCAGTTAGTTAAAGTGCGTAGCTGGTCATCCGAAACGAAAACCGGAGATTTGGGGGATTGCGATGCTATAGCAGAAGACAGCCCTGTGATACCGACCATCACTTCTACTAACGACAACTGCCTTGGTAAAGAGTGCCCGAGCTATCAGGAATGCTTTGTGCTTAAAGCACGTAAAAAGGCGATGGATGCAGACATAGTGGTCGTCAACCATCACCTGTTTTTAGCTGATCTTGCGATCAAAGAAACTGGCTTTGGGGAATTGATTCCGGAAGCTGACGTTTTTATTTTCGATGAGGCTCATCAGCTACCGGACATTGCCAGCCAATACTTTGGCCAATCTCTATCCAGCCGACAAGTTCATGAGTTATGCAAAGACATTGAAATCGCCTATCGAACTGAAGCGCGCGATATGCGCCAGCTACAGAAAGCGGGTGAGAAGCTCTATCAGACGGTGATGGATTTGCGCATAGTCCTTGGTGAGCCAGGGTTTCGTGGTAATTGGCGCGAAGCCATTAATTCCCCTTCGATTGGCCGAGAGTTGCGCCGACTTGAAGAGACATTGGATTTTGTTATCGAAGTACTCAAGCTTGCTTTGGGGCGCAGTCAGTTATTGGATAGTGCGTTTGAACGCGCCAATACCATCAAAGCAAGATTGGTGAGGGTTTGTGATGTCTCTATTACGGGTTACTCTTATTGGTATGAGACGAGTCCACGACATTTTAGTCTGCATATCACCCCATTAACCGTAGCCGACAAGTTCCATGAACAGATTGAGCTCAAGCAGGGAGCATGGATATTTACTTCAGCGACCTTGGCGGTGAACAACGATTTTGGACACTTTACCGCTCGGCTAGGATTGAAACCCCAAGTTCAAATGTCTTTACCAAGTCCGTTTGACTATCAAAGTCAGGCGAGGTTGTGTGTTCCCCGTTATCTGCCAGAACCGAATAGTCCGGGAATGGCCGACAAGTTAGTCACGATGCTAAGCCCTGTTATCGAGCAAAACCAAGGGCGCTGTTTCTTTCTCTGTACATCGCATAGCATGATGAAAGAGCTGTGTGAGCGTTTTCGCCAGCACCTGACGATACCTGTATTGATGCAAGGTGAAACCAGTAAACAAAAAACACTCGCGGAATTTATGGAGCTGGGGAATGCGCTGCTGGTAGCGACGGGGGCATTTTGGGAGGGGATTGATGTTAGAGGTGATGCGCTTAGCTGTGTTATTATCGACAAATTGCCTTTTACCGCACCAGATGACCCACTATTGAAGGCTCGCATTGAAGATTGCCAGCTAAAAGGGGGAGACCCCTTTGCTCAGGTTCAAATACCGGATGCAGTAATCACCCTCAAACAGGGTGTTGGGCGCCTAATTCGCGACAAGAAGGATAGGGGAGCTCTGATTATTTGTGATAATCGCTTAGTAACCCGAGACTACGGTGGGGTCTTCCTTGCCAGTTTACCTCCGATACCCCGCACACGTGACCTAGCGGTGGTACAGGACTTTCTTAAACATAAGTCATGTCAAAATTAAACAAACAATCAGAGATATCAATGAGTGTAAAGATCCTTGCTCTAGATACGGCGACTGAGAACTGCTCAGTTGCTCTTTTAGTAGACGATAAAGTGTACGTGCGCAGTGAAGTTGCACCACGTGATCACACCAAGAAAATACTGCCTATGGTAGATGAAGTACTGAAAGAAGCGGGGTTAACCTTAGCGGAACTGGATGCACTTGCCTATGGGCGTGGCCCGGGTAGCTTTACTGGTGTGCGAATTGGCATTGGTATTGCACAAGGTTTAGCGTTCGGCGCGGATTTACCTATGATCGGTGTGTCGACACTAGAAGCTATGGCTCAGGGAGTCTACCGTAAACACGCTCAAAGCCATGTCGCGACTGCGATTGATGCGCGTATGAATGAGGTTTATTGGGGACGTTTCACTCGTCAAGAAGATGGCACTTGGCTAACGGTCGATAGTGAGTGTGTCACGCCACCTCAGCGGGTCGCCGATAATAGTCAAGCCGATGAACAGGTATGGTTTACGGCAGGGACAGGTTGGGATGCTTACCCAGAACAACTCAATGGTCTACAGTTCAACACGCAGAAGAGTGATGTATTGTTCCCTGATGCAGAAGATATTGTTCAACTAGCAAAATTTGAACTGGCTAAAGGTAACGCAGTGGATGTCGAAGAGGCGAGCCCAGTCTACCTTCGCGATACGGTTGCTTGGAAGAAACTACCGGGTAGAGAATAACGACGTTCATCAGATAAACGGCATAAGCGGATAGTATGGTATCAATTAACGGTTTACCTCCTTCGGTCCCTGGCCCCAATAGGGCAAATAAGGCCAATAAGAAGAATGAGGTCAAAAAATCAAGTGATAAAACACCCGTTAGTCAACCGAGTAAGGTGGCGAATGCGGTGGCACATTCTATCCGCCATGTCAGCGAATCTGAACTCCATAAAGCACAAGTTCAGTACGACCTTCCGCAAGGACGAGGACGTAAGGCAATGGAGGAGTATATGAACGTTATGACGCAAGCAAAGCGTGATGAACTATCGCGATTGCTTGGTGTCGATATTTACATCTAACGTTATGGGCTTGTCTAACGCTATGTCTCTTCGTCTATTACAACCACTGTTCATCTTGGTCGGTGCAGCATTGCTGTCGGCCTGTAGTGCGTTGCCAGAAACCTTGAAATCCGATAATCCACAGCTAATCACCGATTACACGGTTTGGCAGTCTACGCATAATAGCGGCGATGAAGTGCGTCTCGGTGGTTTGGTCGCCAGCGTGACCAACCTTAAAGACACCACTCGTGTAGAAGTCGTCAACCTGCCAATTAGTGCATCGGGCAAACCGGATATTACCCAAGAGCCTCAAGGCCGTTTTGTTGCTTACATTGAGGGATTTGCTGATCCAGTGACCCTATCAACAGGGCGACTGATCTCACTACTTGGTGACTCTCAACCTAGAGAACAAGCAAAGGTAGGTGAGTATAGCTATGACTTTCCCGTAATGAAGGTCAAAGGTTATCACCTATGGAGGATTGAAGAACGTGTCATCATTCATGACTTCGACAGTTACCTATTTCCATGTCATGGGCTGTATTGTCGCGAATCTCGTTATGGGCCTAAGCAAGGCAAAGTCATTCAAGAAGTCAAATAATGCGCCTTGAACGTAGATGGAATATTGCCGATGGCCATATTGCAGCCATCGAATACGGCTGCAAAGAAACGGCTGAATTATCCGTCGTTTTTTTACATGGTTGGTTGGACAACGCGGCCAGTTTCGAAAGCGTGATGAGAGAGTTACACGCAATCAGTCCTCAGTTTCACCTTTGCGCAATCGATTTACCTGGCCATGGCCTTTCTAGCCATAAAAATGGCGGCAATTTCTACCCATTTCACGACTATATAGAGGACGTTTACCAGTTTTTGGCTAACTTATCGCCAAACAGACTGGTACTAGTGGGTCATTCGCTTGGTGCTTTGATTGCAAGTTGCTATAGTGCCGCCTTTGCTGAGCAAATCGATGGATTAGTTCAGATAGAAGGGTACGGACCTTTGGCTGAATCATCACAAAATGCCGTTTCTCGGCTACGAGAAGGTATATTGAGTCGGCAAAGAATCCGTAGAAAACCGATGCGTGCCATGCAGTCAGTCCAAGAAGCGATAGAGCGTCGAGCAAAAGTGAACGAACTTGACGCAGAGTTGATTGCTCCCGTCGTGAAGCGCGGCCTAATCGAGATAGAAAATGGTTGGCAGTGGCGACATGACGTTAAGCTACAGAGCCAATCACTGTATCGAATGTCGCTGGAACAAGCGGCAGTATATCGCCAGCAGCTCACCCTACCTCAACAGGTTATTCTTGGTGAGCAAGGTTTCTCTTATTTGCAGTCTTTTCAGAATGATACTCCCGATTCCACTCATGTAGAGATGATCGAAGGTGGTCACCACTGTCATCTGCAATCCCCTTTTAGAGTAGCTAGCCTAATTTTTGGTTTAGTTAACAAAATTTAAACAAGTGTTTGAGTCTTTCGTGCTCAAGCAGCCCGCCTGTGCTGTAATAGACGACATTGCAAATAGAGCGTTTCACATAGTAGACAGCCAGCTAATTTTGAGGAGTTTTACCGTGGATAAACCTTGGTTATCACGTTATCCAAGTGATGTGCCAGAGCACATCAACCCAGATCAATATCCATCCTTGGTGGAGATGTTTGAACAGTCAGTACAAAAGTACGCTGACCAGCCTGCATTTATGAACATGGGCTCGGTAATGACTTTTCGCAAGCTGGAAGAGCGTAGCCGTGCATTTGCGGCTTACTTGCAGAATGAGCTGAAGTTGAAAAAAGGTGACCGTGTCGCTTTGATGATGCCTAACCTCCTGCAATATCCGGTGGCGCTGTTTGGCGTTTTACGCGCAGGTATGATCGCTGTCAATGTCAACCCTCTTTACACACCTCGTGAACTTGAGCACCAACTGAACGACTCTGGTGCGAAAGCGATTGTGATTGTTTCTAACTTTGCCAACACCCTTGAGCAAATCGTTGACAACACATCAGTGAAACACGTTGTTCTGACCAGTCTCGGTCAAATGCTACCGCGTGCAAAAGGCACATTGGTCGACTTCGTGGTTAAGTATGTCAAAGGCATGGTTCCTAAATATGACCTACCGGGCGCAATTTCCATGCGCCAGGCGTTACACAAAGGTCGTCGCCTTCAATACGTGAAGCCATTTATGTCGGGTGACGATATTGCCTTCTTACAGTACACCGGTGGTACAACAGGAGTCGCTAAAGGAGCGATTCTTACTCACCGTAACATGATTGCCAACGTACTACAGGCGAAAGGTGCGTATGGTCCGGTTTTGTCAGAAGGCCGTGAGTTAGTCGTAACCGCATTACCGCTCTACCACGTATTTGCCTTGACGGTGAACTGTCTGCTGTTTATCGAAATGGGTGGTCAGAACCTATTGATTACCAACCCACGCGATATTCCTGGTTTCGTTAAAGAGCTACAAAAATATCCATTTACTGCGATTACCGGTGTTAATACCCTGTTCAATGCATTGGTTAACAACGAAGACTTCCATGAACTCAACTTCAGTAATCTTAAGTTGGCAGTTGGTGGTGGCATGGCGGTTCAACGCGCAGTCGCAGACCAATGGAAGAAAACCACAGGTATTCATCTACTTGAAGGCTATGGTCTGACAGAATGTTCACCACTAGTAACGGGTAACCCATATGACCTGACTGATTACACAGGGGCGATTGGTTTACCGGTACCATCAACTGAAGTTCGTATCGTTGATGATGAAGGTAATCCTCTCGCGAATACTGAAGTTGGTGAACTTCAGGTTCGTGGTCCACAGGTCATGCAAGGCTACTGGCAACGCCCTGAAGCCACCAAAGAGGTGATCAATGCCGAAGGGTGGTTATCGACCGGTGACATCGTTAAGTTTGATGATGAAGGGCTAATCCACATTGTCGACCGTAAGAAAGATATGATTTTGGTATCTGGCTTTAACGTGTATCCAAACGAAATTGAAGATGTCGTGGCTTTGCACGGTAAGGTACTTGAGGTTGCTGCGATTGGTCAGCCACATGAAGTGTCTGGTGAACTGGTTAAAATCTATGTTGTTAAACGTGATCCTAGTTTGACTAAAGATGAGATCATCGCTCACTGTCGTCAGCACCTAACGGGTTACAAGATTCCTAAGCTTGTTGAGTTTAAGGACGATCTGCCGAAAACCAACGTAGGTAAGATTCTACGCCGTGTACTTCGTGAAGAAAACGATGCCAAGCTAGCAGAATCGCAACAAGGCTAAGTGAGTTAACTCAGCAAGCCGCAATGTTTGGTGATAGAATGCCGACTATACATAGTCGGCATTTTTTATGTCGATGGAAATCGCTCATAGTGAGAAGTTAGTGAAATATCAGATTATTACTCAGTCATCACAGCTAGAAACAGTGTGTAACAGCGCTAGGGAAGCGGACGTTGTGATGTTGGATACCGAATTTGTGCGCACTCGCACCTATTATCCACAGCTAGGTTTGATTCAACTTTTTGATGGAGAAAACCTGTCGCTCATTGACCCCACGGTCATCGATGACATGACGGCGTTTGTCCAGTTACTGCAAGATACGTCAGTGCTGAAAGTCCTGCATGCTTGTGGTGAAGATTTGGAAGTATTTCACAATAGCTTTGACTGTTTACCTTACCCTATGGTCGATACGCAGCTAATGGCAGCCTTCCTCGGCCATGGCTTATCGACAGGTTTTGCTGCACTGGTAGCGGATTACCTAAACGTTGAGTTGGACAAAAGTGAGTCACGTACAGACTGGTTGGCGCGACCATTGACCGAGAAACAGCTAGAGTATGCCGCGGCCGATGTATATTACTTGCTTCCCCTTTATGAACAGCTATTTGAGAAAATTACTCAGGCGGGCTGGTGGCAGGCCGCTCAGCAAGAAAGTGATTTGCTTGCCTCGAAACGAATTAAAACAATTCAACCCGAGCGCGCCTACCTTGATGTTAAAGGAGCGTGGCAATTAAAGCCTAGCGAATTAGCCGTTTTGAAACCTCTAGCGACATGGCGACTAAAAGAGGCGTTGAAGCGGGACTTAGCGCTGAACTTTATCTTCAAAGAAAATGACCTTCTGAACGTCGCTCGTTTGGGTATTGAGAGCCGCAAACGAATGGAGCAGGAGGGGATGGACTTGCGTTCTGTTCAGCGTCACAGTGCACGCATCATTTCCATCGTCAAATCAGCGCTGATGACTCCGCAAGAGGAGTATCCGCAAAAAATTGAGCGTCTAATGGATATGCCTGGCTATAAGCAGAAGTTTAAAGTGCTTAAAGATGAGGTTAAACGCGCCTCTCAGGCGAGTGGATTAGCCACGGAATTCTTAGCATCGAAAAAGCAATTAAATCAGCTTATTAGTTGGGTGTGGAAAAAAGACCGTGACCCTGCTTCGCTTCCTGATGTGATGCAAGGTTGGCGTTTGGAACTGTTTGGCGAAAAACTGAATAAGCTTCTTTAAACACGCTTTAATGGGGCTCGATGGAACAGAAAACAACATTAATAGGGTTAACTGTTCCTTTTGGGTTCTAGTTAACTTTTGCCCATTTATTGCTCCCGTCAAAAACTAAATGGGTAAATAGGCGAATTTTCCTCAATTGTCGATTATGTGACCTTTTGCCTAGGGTTTGTCCGTTGAGTTTGTTGATAACAAATCAATTGCTTATGCTTGCGAGTACGTCGAACGTTTCTTCAAGTTGGTAAGCATCATGTTTAATAATGCCGTCACCGTTGGAACCCCAACCAGTACAGGCGGAAAAGTCTTAACAGGCAGTGCTGGCGTAAAAATTAACAACTTGGATGTGAGTCTCTTGGGAGACCAAGCTACCTGCACTTGTGGGGATGAAAACTGTCGCGGAGTAGGTCCAATCATGCAGGGCTACCTACGAAATATTAAGATTGGTGGCAAGCTGATAGCGATGAAAGACGATCCGGTTGATACCGGATGTGGCAATTGCTTTGTGCTTGCTAGTGGTGACGCCGTTAGCCTTGGTGCTCAAATGTCTGGCTCAATTAATATAGGGCAGGGTGTCAATATCAATATCGGGTCGAGCTTGAGCTTTGGGCAAGGTGTCTCTTTTGGCGGTCGCTCTGCTGCTTCACTATCTACAACGTCCAACTCGACCAGTCATTTATCACCAATGAACGACCTTTATCGCTCGGATCCATTGCTTTATAGCCAAACTCAAACCGTCGACAAAATATTGAGTGATTCTCTCGCTTTAGAGTGTTCTCTTGAAGAAGAAATGGCGAAGAACATGCAACATGTTCTTATCACCGATTTGGAGGATGCACACAAGATCCTGCATAACCTTTGGCT